>CAZIPZ010000051.1:0-13668 GCA_964541075.1 uncultured Solibacteraceae bacterium
CACACTTCTTGCCCAGTCGAACTGTCTATCACGACAAAATCATAAGTCTGGCCAGACTTGAAGCTAAATGGCAGCAGCTTGTCGGATACGTTGATCACCGTCAAAACAAACTTATGCCCTTCAGGGGTGGACGTCACTTGAACATCAAGAGCCGGATTTTCCTCTGAGATGCTGGTGACATTCTGTACTGGTTTTGCCGCCGGTTCTGCCTCTTTCGGTTGGGCCGATAAAACCTCTTGCTGGGCCGGCGGCGCTGCGTGCGAGGTTCCAACTGGAGTCTGTTCACCAACACGCGAGTTGACAAGTTTCGCGATCTGCAGGCCATCCGGACCCTGAATCCTAGCTTCAATTATTCCGACTCCGCGTTTGAAGGTAAGTGTGATCGAGGGTGACGTCAGCATGAATGCAGTTGGCAATCCCGATGGATCCGATTCAAGAACCTGAGTGGTGGAATCATCCGCCCGAAAAAGCGGCTGCTCGTCGTCCTCCGACATCCTTATGTACTGACGTTCCTGGCGGTCGTATCGGATCAATCTCGCGTCGCCTCCATCCGGAACAAACGGAAACTTTGCCAGAAGGTAAAAGCTTTTTCCGGAAATAATGGTGCGGTTCTGAACCGAAAAATCTAGTTCTCCAATCCGCATTCCATCCTGGTTTTGCACCTCATAAATCCAGCGGTTTCCAACCTCGAGCGGCAGGAAATCCGCCGACATCCGGACTCCCTGGCCGCGCAAAGCTTCAGGCAGAAAAACCAGGAATAGCGCGGATAGAAGCACTCGTTTCATTGGGTTCAAGTGTAGCATGGGCGTCATGGCTACGGAGTTGGACGAACGTTGCATGGATCTGGCGCTGTCCGAGGCGGACAAAGCAGCTGCAGCCGGCGAAGTGCCGGCTGGGGCAGTCGTCATTGCTGGCGAACGCGTTGTTGGTTATGGCTTCAATCAGGTGATCACGTTGAAGGATCCAACTGCTCACGCAGAAATCGTTGCTATGCGCGAGGCGGCCGCCGTCCTCGGGAATTACAGGCTGACAGGTGTCACGCTTTATTCCACGATCGAGCCCTGCGCGATGTGTGCGGGAGCGATGATCCACGCCCGAATTTATCGACTTGTTTTCGGAGCGCCAGATTTTAAAGCAGGCGCAGGCGGATCCATTTACAACTTACTAACCGACCCTCGCTTGAATCATCGGGTCAACGTGCTTTCCGGCGTTCGTCTCGATGAATGCGCTGCGCGCATCCGCGCCTTTTTTGAGCAGCGACGATCGGAGGCGAAGTGAAGATCATTCGTTACGGTTCAGATGAGCCTCAGTTTGCTCAACTGCATCAACCTTCGTCCAAAGGACCCCATCCGGTCATTGTTACAATCCACGGCGGCTTTTGGCGAGCTCAGTACGACCTGCATTATCTAGAACCATTTTGCAGGGAATTCATGCAACTGGGAGTCGCAATGTTGAATGTGGAATATCGACGGATCGGCCATCGCGATGGGGGATGGCCTGGCACTTTCGAGGACATTATGCGTTGCGCCGAACGCCTCAGAGACATCGCCAACGAAAACGCTTTAGATCTCGAACGAGTGATCGCCCTCGGCCATTCCGCAGGAGGACATCTTGCCTTGTGGCTTGGAGCTCAAAGCCCCATCAAGCTGCGCGGAGTCGCGGCGCTTGCGGGCCTCTCAGATCTTCGCCGTGCAGCGGACTTAAAACTGAGCAACAGGGCCGTGGAAGAGTTGCTTGGCGGCGGCCCCGCCACCGTTCCTGAGAGATATCAGTTTGCCTCGCCAATAGAGCGACTCCCCTTCGGTGTTTCACAGAGACTGCTACATGGTGAATTCGACGCCGACGTCCCCTATGACATGAGCGTGCGTTATGTCGTCAAAGCAAAAGAACTGGGCGACGACGCCGAACTAATAACACTCCATGGTGCGGGCCACTTCGACTTAATCAAACCAGGAACTAAGGAATTCGGGATTGTTGTGAATCAAGCGACAGCGTTGTTGAATCATAAGATCGAATGATTACACAACACATCTTGTTATTTGGAGGAAGGGGGCAAGGCACGCCCGCCCAACGGATGGCCCGGTTGCGTGAGAAATCGATCCAAACGCTTACGAACTGAATCGAGATCTTTCAGATTACACTCCCAAATCGTTAATACGCTCCAACCCAGTTCACGGAGACTCCTGCGACTTGAGGAATCGCGAAGCTTGTTTCGCTGCAGCTTGCCTTTCCAATAGTCAACGTTCGTCTTCGGGCGCTTGAGCCCCGACGCACAAAAATGACCGTGCCAAAAACAGCCATGAATGAAAATCACCTTGCGACGCGATGCAAAAACGACATCTGGACAACCTGGCAGCTTCCGTGAATGAAGCCTATAGCGGTAACCTAGTGATGAAATCAGGCGACGCACCACGAGTTCCGGCGTCGTGTGCTTTGCGCGCACAGCTTTCATAGCGCGAATGCGCTGCTCGGAATTAATGTTATCCACTGAACGGCCCCGCAAAAAGCAATGCTAGAATGAAAATCTATGAAAAAGAAGATTGAGAAAACTGCCGAGGAGTGGAAGAAGGAATTAACACCGGAACAATTCCACATCTGTCGCGAGAAAGGAACCGAGCGACCCTTTACCGGAGAGTATTACAACGCAAAGGAGAAGGGCGTATATCAATGCGCGGCCTGCGGAACCGAATTATTCGATTCGAATGCAAAGTTCGATTCGGGAACGGGCTGGCCAAGCTTCTATCAGCCGCTCGCGGCTGACAATGTCGCCACTCAAGATGATCACAGTTACGGAATGCGTCGCACAGAGGTAACGTGCAACGCGTGCGGCTCGCATTTGGGTCACGTATTCAACGATGGCCCCCGACCTACAGGCATGCGTTATTGCATTAATTCGCTGGCGTTGAAGCTGAATCCCAAAAAAGAATAGCCGCTCATCGAGCCCTGGAAATCGCAATCTCAAAGAGCTTGGGCCATAGCTTTCCAGTCACGAACAAGCGATCTGCTGCAGCATCATAAGCGATGCCGTTTAGGACCGCTTCTGGATCCCTCCGCTCGGATGCCGGCAACAGACCGGAGAGATTAATCCAGCCAAGAACGCGGCCGTCGGCAGGCGAGATCCTGGCTATTCGGTCCGTTCTCCAAACATTTGCGTAGAGTTCACCCTGCACATGCTCCAATTCATTCAACAATGAAATAGGATCGTCGCCCTCGCGAACCGTGATCCTTCGATTTTCACCCAGAGTCTCTGGGTCCCACGATCGAATCTCAGCAGTGCCGTCACTCATGAAGATCTGCTTGCCATCATTCGTTAAACCCCAGCCTTCTCCGAGAAATGAAAAACTTCTGAGAAGGCGAAAGCTTGACCGATCGTAAATGAATCCAGTGCCGGATTGCCAAGTCAGCTGCAAAATATGTTGACCGAAAACAGTTATCCCTTCACCGAAGAACGGCTGTGGAAGCGAAAACTCCTGAAGCACTTTTCCAGTGCTCAGTTCAATTTTTCTCAGACTCGAACGGCCGATAATGCCCGTTCCCTCATAGAGAAACCCATCGCGATACTCGAGGCCTTGAGTAAACGCCCCTACATCGTGAGGGTAAATCTTCACAATCCGGTATCCGTACTCCGGCAGCCGAGATTGTGGGAATGCTCCAGCTGACGCTGCAGCGAAGAAGGCGACAGTGATCAAAATTGAACGAAGGAGTCCGAGCATCCGAAGTCAAAAAAGGCAGCAGCGAGCACCGCCCGGTTTTTCGGGTTAGTACTCCAGAAGTTTCAGAACTTCTTTCCGCAGGTCCTCTACCGAAGGTAGAACCTCATCCTCAAGTGGCACGGCGGATGCGACAAATGAATCCTTCGCTCCAACGCGAAGTATCGGTGCGTCAAGATAGTCGAAACATTGTGCTGCAATGCGGGCTACAATTTCGGCGCCCCAGCCAAGAGTTATCGAGTCTTCGTGCAACACAAGAGCCCGGTTGGTCTTGCGAACACTGTCGAACACCAACTCGTTATCCATGGGAACTATGGTTCGCAAGTCAATCACTTCCAGATCGAATTCGTCCGCTAGTTGCAATGCGGTGTAAACGGTCGCGCCCCAGGTAACGATGGTTGCTGCATTGCCGAACCGCTTAATCTTTCCCTTTCCAAACGGCACCAAGTACTCCGAGTCTGGTTCGCGCGTCTTTGCATTGATATGCCTATAAAGACGTTTATGTTCGAGAAATAGAACCGGATCGTCGCATCGTGCAGCCGTCTTCATGAGACCCTTGGCATCCTCCGCATTGCTCGGAAAGACGATGTACCACCCAGGTGTATGCGCGTACAGGGCTTCAGGACTGAGCGAGTGGAAGGGACCGCCTTTGATTCTGCCTCCGCTGGCGATGCGGACAACCATCGGATTGGACCACGCGCCGTAACTTCTCCACCGCATGGTTGCAATTTCGTTGCGCATTTGCATAAAGCCGGGCCATGAATAGTCGGCAAATTGAATCTCGACGATTGGTTTGTATCCGCCAATGGCCATGCCACCAGCAATGCCGACAATACTGGCTTCAGCTAGCGCTGAATTCTGAACGCGATCGGGATAGAGATTAGTCAAGCCTCGGGTGACGCCGAAAACTCCGCCCTTTGGATCAGCGATGTCCTCTCCCCACATGACGATTTTGGTATTACGCTCCATTTCCTCCCGGAGCCCGCGATTGATAGCCTCGACCATTGAGATCGTGTCATCCGATATGTAAATAGGCTCCTTCTCTTGAAACGTCGGGGCCTCGTCGCTATACACCTTTTCAGTGACGTGACCAGTCTCAGGCATCGGCGCTGCATCAGCTTCGTCTGCAGCTCCGTCCACTTGAGTCTTTACCTCAGCTTTGATCGCTTCGACGTCTTGTTCTGAATAGATTCCATTTTCCAGTAGGTACCTCTCCGTCAGAACGAGTGGATCGCGTTCCTTCGCCTTTGCCATTTCTTCTTCGCTTCGGTACTTCATTTGATCGTCCGAAGACGAGTGGGAGTCAATACGAACGACATCGGCTTCAACGAGCGCCGGCCCGCCTCCGTTCCTCATCTTTTCGATGACGGGAGGAACCATTTGATAAAGCGGTTCGAACCAAGTGCCGTCGACGTGGTAGCTCGGCAGGCCAAACCCAGCGCTTATTCGATGAATTTCGGATCCGGTCTGTGAGCGTTGCGGCACACTGATGGCGTAACCATTGTTTTGAATGACAAACAATACCGGCAAGTCCTCCCTGCAGGCCCAGTTAAGGGCCTCAAAAAACTCTCCTTCGCTCGTAGCGCCCTCTCCCGATGACACGTACACAATTGCATCGCTGCCGTCTTTTTTCAGCGCCTTTGCCATCCCGACGGCCGGCAAAAATTGGGTCCCAGTGCAAGCTGTGCCAGAAACGAGGTTCAGTTCACGCGAGGAAAAATGCTCCGGCATGTTTCGCCCATTCGAACTAGGATCACCTTCACGGCTGAGCATATGAAGAAAAATGTCCTTGGTGGGCATGCCAAGGGCATAGGCCACAGCTTTTTCGCGGTAGTAAGGAAAGAACCAGTCGTGCCGTGGTTTTAAAAGCATTACCAGGCCGACCTGCGCCTTCTCGTGTCCACGGCTCGAAGCATGAAATGAAACTTTCCCTTGCCTGGTGAGGATCTTCAGACGTTCTTCTATGTAGTAGACCCCAAGCATCTTGCGGTAAAGCTCTTGAACGATTGAATCAGGAACGATCCTGGCGCGGGGAACGCGGCTCAGCTTCGTCGGACGATCAATGGGTTTGCGGCTCATCTCCGAACCTCCCTATCCATCTTATTATCTCCCGGAATCTTTAGACGTCATTCGCCGAGTGGAGGCGACAAAGCCAAATAGCAAACCATTTCTGCCGGCTAGTCACGTACAATGAGTGCCTTTGATACGGAGAGGTGCTGGAGCGGCTGAACAGGCCGGTCTCGAAAACCGGAGTGGGGGTAACTCCACCGTGGGTTCAAATCCCACCCTCTCCGCTTTTTCTTTTAACCCAGGAACCTCGCTCCAATCTTCCAAGTTGTTTTCAAATCGCGTAAACCCCGTCTGACCTTCAACGAGGCCGCTGGTAAGACGCATACCTTGGTGGGACCTAAGGTGAACGCCTTATTGTATGGTTCCTGTCCGCTCCGATATTCTTGTACGGATTTGCACACAGCAGTGCAAGACTCTAGGAGTAAGCAGTAGATGGCTCAAGGCACGTTCCTGTCCGAGAATGAGATTCAGCGAATTATTCTTTTATTGAAAACGACCGAACTTCCTATCAGAGACATAGCAGAGCGCATGAGATGTAGCCGCAGCGCTATTGCTGCAGTCAATCGTCGCTACCAGATCCGGAATTATTCCGGAAAGCGCTCTTCATGGACGTGTGGAGCCGATAACTTTACGCATCCATTTGAGTTGGAGCTTGCGCAACAGGCTTAGAGCCGCAGACCTAAAATCTGTCGCTCCCTCCCGGGATCTTGAAAAAAGAAAAAAGCCCATTAGGTCAAAAAAAAGGCCATGCCGCGGTCGGTATGGCCCAAATAATTCAGGGTTGTTCTCTTTATGCTCAATTTGAGTCTATCGAGAGAGCATTTCAGAGCAAGCGAAACTCGCAGGAAAGATTATGTGGCTTATCGTAGAGCGAGTCCTGGGCGCTCTGGAGTGGGCACACCACTGTTAATGACCATCACACCATTAACAAAAACGTACTTTATCCCGTCGGGGGCCTTGAAAGGCTCATTCAATGTGAAATTGTCGCGAACGGTTGTGGGATCGAACACAACAATGTCGGCGGGCGCATCTTTTTTGAGGACGCCGCGTTCCTTCAAACCGAGGCGTAATGCCGGCAGTCCCGTCATTTTCCGGACAGCACGCTCGAGAGTCATCACTTTGTCGTCCCGGACGAATTTGCCCAAAACGCGGGGGAAGGTTCCAGCGCTGCGCGGATGTTTAATCTCCAGTCCTCCGTCGCTTGCTATCATGACCCACGGATGCTGATACAGAGCCCGAAGCTCCTTTTCGGTAGTCGTCGCACACATAACGCTCGCGCCGCCTTCTCGCGCCATCTCTGCTAACAAATCAAACGGCGTGATGTTCCGCATTCGAGCGATCTCGTCGAGGGTCTTGAGTTCGTACGTTGGATCTTTTGCATAGCTTCTGATGATGACATTCTGGGATCCGCCTGCGGCGGCGATTGCCTTATTTATCGCTTCCGCGTCCTCGTACTTCCGATTTGGCGCAAAGGAAGAGATATCTCCTGTCCATTCGGCATACGGATCCACGTCGGTTGCGATGTCCACTCCCTGCGTCCGCGCCTTGTCGAGTTCAGCAAGAATCTGACCTGATCTTTCAACGGGGCTGAGGGAGCTGAACTTGACGTGCGACACGTGAATCGGGAGCTTGGCTGTCTTACCAATCTGGATGGCCTCCCGCAGGGAAACCATGAAGCCATCGCCTTCGTTGCGTAAATGAATAACACACGTTCCGCCATATTTTGCAGCGACCTTGGCAAGGGCAATCACCTCGGCGGCTGTGCTGTAGTAGGTCGAATCAACCGATAAATTCGTAGCCAGTCCAAACGCTCCTTCCCTCATCCCATTTGCCACTAGCTCGGCCATGAGTTCAACCTCGGAAGGCGTCGCGGGCCGCTTGTAGTCCGACCCCATGATCTGTCTTCGAACGGTGTCATGACCCACAAACGTCAGAACATTCATCGCCGGTGGATCCGCGTCAAATGGGCTCACGAAGGCTTCGACAAGGTAAGGTCCAGCGCCGTCCGCGCCTAATACGGCAGTGGTAATCCCTTGTTGCACTTGTGAAGCTGCTGCTCGATCCTTCGCCAGAGCGGTTGAGGAATGACTGTCCAGATCGATGAAACCGGGACTGACGATCATCCCCTGCACATCGACAACGAGTTCATTCGCTGAGGCTTTGAACGGCCCGATTTCGGCAATCTTGCCGTCGCGAATGCGAATATTTCCTTGAAACCGCGCTTTCAACGTCCCGTCGATAATGGTGCCGTTCATGAGGACGACGTCCTGCGCCGAGGCCGTCGCGGCCGAAAGCATCAACAAGATTCCTAAAATTCCCCAACTAAGTTTCATACGATGGCGTCACCACTCTCCTGGGCAGAAACTCGATTATGTCGACAGCGGAACGGTCCCGCAACAAGATCAAGTTGACGTATTATTTCAGGGGTCGCTCGGCGAACTGTTGCTTCTGTTGTCGCAGTCCTGTACGCAAACAAATACCATCAAGCATATTCATGGGCGAAACGACCAAGTACGTGCGTTATTCAGTTGCCGGAAATGTGAGCTACGGAATTCTTGAAGGAGACATCATTCGTGAACTTCGGGGCGACATCTTTGGCGGCGGGCAGTTTAGCGAAACTGCCCGCCGCCTGACCGACGTGAAATTGCTGGCGCCGTGCACACCCTCAAAAGTGATTGGCATTGGATTGAATTACAAAAGTCACGTCGGTGATCGGCCGTATCCCGCGGAGCCCGGGGTCTTCCTGAAACCACCGACTTCCATTATCGGCCCTGAAGAAGACATTGTTTTTCCTCCAGGCGCGACCAATGTGCATTACGAAGGAGAGCTAGTAGTCGTCATTGGAAGAAAGGCAAGAAAGATTTCGAGTGTTGACGCGCCAGACCACATCTTTGGGGTGACTGCCGGAAATGATGTGAGCGAGCGTATCTGGCAGGGCACAGATCTTCAGTGGTTTCGTGCGAAAGGCTCGGACACCTTCGGTCCGCTCGGCCCGGCGATAGTTCAGGGGCTAGATTACCGAAACCTCTTGGTCCAGAGCCGTCTGAACGGCGAATTGCGTCAATCCCAAAGCACAAAGGATCTCATTTTTAGTGTGGACGCCCTCGTCAGCTACGTGAGTGAGTTTGTAACATTGCTGCCCGGCGACATTATTTTTACCGGAACACCCGGCCAGACGAGAGCGATGAAGGCTGGCGACGTTATTGAGGTGGAGGTTGAAGGCGTTGGTGTGCTTCGAAATCGAATCGCGACTGTATAATCGTCGGCCGGTTTGGATTAACCTGGGAGGAAAGAACACGAATTCATGTCCACACCTATAAAAGCCCTTGAAGAAAAAGGAAGACGACTCCGCATTCATTCGCTTCAATCGACGAGCGAGGCAGGTTCAGGACATCCCTCTTCATGCCTTTCAGCAGCAGATCTCATGGCAGTGATTTTCTTCCATGAAATGCGCTTCGATCGTAGGGATCCACATCATCCAGCAAACGATCGGTTCGTCTTGTCCAAGGGCCACGCAGCCCCGCTGCTGTGGGCCGCCTACGCCGAAGCGGGCATCATTGACGAGAAGGACCTTCTCTCTCTGAGGAGGATCGACAGTGACCTTGAAGGGCATCCTACGCCGAGAGAGCCATGGGTGGATGTCGCGACGGGCTCGCTCGGACAAGGCTTGTCCGTAGGTCTCGGAAACGCTTTGTCTACCCGCGTCGATGGGGTCGAATTCAACACTTACGTCCTTCTGGGTGACGGAGAATGCGCGGAAGGCTCAGTATGGGAAGCTGCGGCGCTCGCTGGTTACTACCGAACTTCAAACCTATACGCGGTGATAGATGTCAACGCAATGGGACAGAGTCAGCACACAATGGATGGGTTTGAGGCAGGACGTTTTGCAGAGAGGTTTCGTGCATTTGGCTGGTATTCGGTAATCGTCGACGGCCACAACTATGAGGAGATTCTTAATGGCTTCGAAGAATGCCGTCGTGAAGCGGGTGTGAAACCACGGGTCCTTGTGGCGAAGACTCTGAAAGGCAAGGGACTCTCAATGATGGAAAACCGTGAGGGTTGGCACGGCAAACCTGTGCCTAAGGAGGAACTGACGAAGGTTCTTCCTGAACTTTCCCTGCCGTTCGGGCCGAACGAATTCCAGCCCAATCCAAGGCCCCGACCCCCAAAGGGAGCAACGGGCCCCGCAAGAATTGAACTAACGGTCAATCGCAAATTAGGGGATTCGGTTGCAACACGCGAAGCTTACGGCGATGCATTGGTGAAGGTCGCCGAGCAGGATCCGAGGGTCGTCGGACTGGACGGTGACACCAAGAACTCCACATTTTCTGAAAAGCTTTATAAAGCACATCCCGAAAGATTCTTCGAGATGTTCATTGCGGAGCAAAACATGGTGGGAACCGCCATGGGATTGGCTTCCCGCGAAAAGATCCCTTTTGTTTCCACGTTTGCGGCATTTTTGACTCGGGCATTCGATCAGATTCGTATGGCAGGAGTATCGCAATCGAACGTGAAATTCTGCGGATCTCACTGCGGTGTATCGATCGGCGAGGACGGCCCTTCACAAATGGGCCTCGAGGACATCGCCATGTTTCGAGCCGTTCCAGAGTCGGTAATCTTATATCCATCCGACGCGGTCTCCACAGAACGGATGTTGGCGGAGGCAGCACAGCATAAGGGCATTTGTTACATCCGAACATCGCGACCCAAAACACCAGTTATCTATGCCAACGACGAACAGTTCCCCATTGGTGGATCCAAAGTCTTGCGTAAATCCGCCAACGATCGTGCGACCGTAATCGGAGCGGGGATCACGCTGCACGAAGCGCTGAAAGCTGCGAAGAAGCTTGAATCCGAAGGTATCGCCATCCGCGTCATTGACGCATTCTCGGTGAAACCCCTCGACGCCGCCACTATTCTCACGGCAGCCAAAGAAACCGGCGGACGGGTAGTCGTCGTGGAAGATCACTATGCCGATGGAGGACTCGGCGACGCTGTGATTAGTGTGCTTGGCAACCAAGCCCTCGTCACAAAGCTTGCCATCCGCGCGATTCCACGATCAGGCCCACCCGAAGTGCTGATCGAGAAGTACGGAATCAGCAGCAGCCACATCGTGGAGGCCGTAAAGAAATTTGGTTAGGAAGTGAGGGACTATGGCACAAACCAACAAAAAGGAACTCGGTTCGGAGGTTCGAATGGTTGTTGAAGTCGACGGGAATGCCGTCGGCTTTCTGAATCTGGACATTGATCGCCTCTGGCCCCTTATCAATCACAGAAAGCATGACAGAGTTCCGGTCGAATGGATGGATCCGGCCAAATTTGATGCCATGATCCGCGCTGCGGTCGTGAAACGATTAATGTCTCGCCTCGAAAAACATCTCTACGAGGCTCTGGGAGGCGAAATCGTAAAAGCCGAACTCGACGTCGAATCCTTCACTCTAAAGACTGAGGCCGCCGCACAAGCTTTCGGACGAACGAAGGCCGATATCGAAAAACTTGTCGCTGCAAGTGAAGCTACTCCAATGGACTTCTATTCTTTCTTTTGGGACTACCTGCTGGATGACAAGGAAACTACCGACCTGAAGAAGCTGTGGAAGGCGCGACGTACTCCGCCTCGATAACAGACCGCATTCCGCCGCGTGTGTTGAATTCGCCAATGACTTTGGCGGCGGAAGGCTGACATGCTTTCACGATATCTCGAAGAACCCGGTTGACTACATTCTCATAGAAAATTCCGAGGTTCCGGTATGTCTGAAAATAGAGCTTCAACGATTTGAGTTCGAGGCAAAGCTTGTCCGGCCGATAACGAATCGTTATGGAGCCGAAATCGGGAAGGGCGGTCTTAGGACACATTGAAGTAAATTCCGGAATAACGATCGTAATGTCGTAACCCGGAAACTGGTTCGGCCAGCACTCGATTTCGGGCAATTCCGCGTTAATGCCAGATCTCGCATGATCTTCGGTATATCCAGCCATCTGGGAAATATAGCACAGCCGTTAAGGCATTGAGGGAGGGCCTTCCATAGGCACGAGGAGAAACTTAAATGGATTGCAAAATGGAAAAAGCCCTCAGAGCCTCTTGCGCCTGAGGGCTTTGTTTCCCTAGTCTCCTTCGCCGTCGCAACAATGTTTGGCGTCGCCACCTTCCTGGTTGCGGGGGTTCCACCCCTTACGCCGCATCCTGCTGCATGATGCGTCCGACTACCGTCCCTGGCTGGAGTAGCCTTTTGCTACTAGGAAAATCACCTTTGAGACTCGCGAATTGTCATATTTGGTCGAGTTTTATGCAAGAGTTTTTTGAAAAATTTCAGGTCCATTAGCGCACCGGTGCGCTAATATGTGGGGCATGCGGAACTGGGGAAAACCTCTCGTTGTTATCGTTCTTGCAGTGGCCGTGGCGGCAGGAGCGGCCGTCTTTTTGAGCCGGGAACCAGCCCAGGTCACTCAGACTTCGGTGGCTGGATCGATCGCATCGAAATTAGACGGCGGCGAGAGACGCCACAGTCGAGGTCCCGAAAGTGCGAAAGTGACTCTGGTTGAATTCGGCGATTACCAATGTCCCACATGCGGGTTTTATCATCCAGTCGTCCTCGAGTTGTTGAAGAGGTATCCACAGGATCTCAGGCTGGAGTTCCGACATTTCCCGCTCATCGCAATCCATCAAAATGCAATGGCTGCGTCTGTAGCCGCCGAGGCTGCCGGCGAACAAGGACGATTCTGGGAAATGCACGACCTTCTCTTTGCGCACCAGGATCGCTGGGCCCAAAACCCCAATCCCGAAGCAGAATTCCTCTCGTACGCGAATCAGTTGGGGCTCGATGCCAACGCATTCATGAAGGCAACGCGTTCGCCAGAAACCCAGCAAAGGGTGCTCAAGGATGTCGTCGAAGCTCGAGACGGCAGGCTGGATCGCGTTCCCACCTTCTTCCTCCAAGGCAAACAGATTCCGATTCCGAAGAATTTTGAGGAGTTCACCTCTCTTATTGATTCCGAGCTTCGCGCAAAGTGAAGCAGCGCGCGATTGCGATCGCCGTGATCGCATTCCTTGGAATGGTGGACACGCTCTACTTGGCTTCAAAACGCTCCGAGCCAGTTCCCTGCCGTATCACTTCGGGATGTAACGATGTACTCACCAGTCGCTATTCTGCAGTCGCTGGCATTCCACTTCCCTGGTTTGGCTTGGCTTTCTACCTGACAGTCTTCAGTTGCGCGATATTCGAGATGTTCGGAACGTCGACGCTAATGGGCAAGCTGTTATGGATTGCGGCTCCAGCGTTCGGGATTTCGCTGGTATTGACTGGCATACAGGCGTTCGTGCTTAAGGCCTACTGCGAATATTGCCTAGGTTCCGCCGCTCTGGTCACGACGATTTTTCTGCTTTCTCTGGGTCCATACTTGCGTAAACGCACGCAATAGCATCGTTTGGAGCCGGCATGTTCTTTTCCCGGCTTGCAAGGGCTTCCTGCTCGGCCCGGCGGATTTCCTCAAGCACTTCCCGCTCGACGTGTTCGAGTGCAGATCGTGTCACCCCTCGCCTTTGCAAGTAGGATTCATAGACGCCGATGGGATCACGTTTACCCCAATATTCGAAGACATCGGGAGGAAAAATCTCACGAGCCTCGCGTTCGTCGTGCGTTGCATGGCCTCCCAATCGAAAAGTCTCGGCAAAAATAATTGAAGGACCGTGCCCGTTGCGTGCGTTCTCGGCAGCCAGTCGCGTCGCCGCGTAAACGTCCAGCACATTGTTGCCGTTGCATGAGAATCCCTGAACTCCGTATGCCTTGCTCCAAGCATTGAATGGGCCTGCTTGGTGTTGATCAAAACGTGTGCCAAGGGCGACTTGGTTATTCTGGAGAACATAAATTGCGGGCGCCTTCAAGACTGCCGC
>CAZIPZ010000051.1:13678-20858 GCA_964541075.1 uncultured Solibacteraceae bacterium
CATGGAAAGCTGTCGTTTTGGTTGCTCCATCTCCGACCCAGGTCAGCGCTACGGCCCGCTCGCCCCGCTGCTTGAAGGCAAGTGCGATGCCTGCGATAACGGTGGTCAGGGCGCCAACCTGGCTTACAGGCGCGATGACGCCATTCTTCATGCTCCCGACATGCAGGTCTTTTCCCTTGCTAGGCGAATCTCGGGTTGCGAGGTATTCGCGGAACAAATCAGCGATGGGGATCCCCATTTCATGGCAAGCGCCGGCATTCCGGATCATTGGTCCAACCTTGTCGATACTCCGGTCTAAGGCATGAACGTTTCCAACCGTGACGGCTTCTTCGCCCGTGCCCAGCCATGCTTTGGACAGAACACCTTGCTTCACCCACCGTCTAAGGGTCAGGTCGTGGAGGCGAAACCGAAGCATGCCGGAATATAGATCCAGGAGCTGTTTAGCGCTCATTTCTCCGACGATTTTCGCTCGCTCGGGATCTCCCTCGATGACATTGCAGTACTCCTGAACGATTGCAGCGTCCGGTCGCCAGTTGGAATATTCTGGAGGGTCGAACATCGAGTAGCGTTGCATATTAGCTATTAGATTAGATCAAGGCTCAAATGACGAAAATTTCTTCAAATCATTTCTGTGACCCAGGCGAGGCGGACATTGGCGTGGACTCACCACCCCACGCTGATATTAATGAACAACCATCCTGATTTTATGGTGCTATAATGTCCGGGACCATTCTTGGAGGGGTAAATCCATGAAACGCAAACAGCTTAAGTTTGTCGTTGGCGCTCTGGTAATTGTACTCACGCTCACATATCTAGGGTTCTCAGGGTTCCAGGAAAGCATGGCCTATTATCAAACTGTATCCGAACTTTATGCATCGAAGGATACTTACTATGGCAAACGCCTCAAAGTGGCCGGCGATGTAGTTCCCGGCTCAATTCAGCGCGAAGGGAAAGTCGTCAAATTCGTGATCAGCCAGGGCTCGGATCAACTCCCCGTTCAATACGTTGGAACCGATCCCCTGCCGGACACGTTTCGAGACTATGCTCAGGCGGTAGCGGATGGACAGTATGGCGAGGACGGCGTTTTCACTGCTACCGGAATGCAGGCTAAATGCGCCTCCAAGTATGAGAAGGAAGCGGCAGCAGGCGTAAAGCCGGCTGACGGCGCGGAGTATTAGTAATGGCGCAAACTGGCCAATTCGCGTTGGCCTTAGCCTTCATAGTGACGATCTATTCGATCGTCGCTTCACTCCTTGGAATCCGTCTCAAAAACGACAAACTGATCGCAAGCGGGCGGAACGCCGCCGTCGGGGCGTTTGTTTGTGTCACAGCGGCAATCCTGGCTCTGGGTTATCTCTTCATCGTAAGCGACTTCTCCGTTAACTACGTCGCCGAGCATTCAAACCGTGATCTGCCGCTTTACTTCAAGATCAGCGCGATTTGGGGAGGACAGGAAGGATCACTTCTATTTTGGGGATGGCTCCTCACGGTCTATTCCGCCCTCGTAATTGCACAAAACTGGCGCAAACATACTGCGATGATGCCATACGTGACGGCGGTGCTGATGGGCACGTCGTTGTTTTTCACGGCGATGCATGTCTTCGTGGTGAATCCATTTCATCAAGTTGCAATCATCCAGCCCGACGGTTCCAGCATTCCCTTCATTCCTCAGGATGGCGCAGGCCTCAATCCATTGCTGCAGTACATTCTGATGGTTATCCATCCTCCGATTCTATACCTGGGCTTCGTTGGATTTGCGGTTCCTTTCGCATTCGCCATGGCTGCAATGCTTAGCCGACAGATGGGCGACACATGGATCCGTACGACACGACGGTGGACCATGATTGCATGGTTTTTTCTGGGAATCGGCATTCTGCTCGGAGGCAAATGGGCTTACGTTGAATTGGGTTGGGGCGGATTCTGGGCATGGGATCCGGTTGAAAATGCATCCTTAATGCCGTGGCTGATTGGCACAGCCTTTCTTCATTCCGTGATGGTTCAGGAAAAGAAAGGCATGCTGAAGGTGTGGAACATGGTGCTTGTGATCCTCACCTACATCGCTTCCATTTTCGGAACGTTCCTAACGAGAAGCGGCGTTGTTTCGTCGGTTCATGCGTTTTCGCAGTCATCAATTGGTGGATATTTTCTGGCATTCATCATTGTTGGATTATCCGGCGCTCTCTACCTTCTTTTTGACAGACTGCCCTATTTGAAGAGTGAAAATCAGATGGAATCCATCGTTTCACGCGAGAGCAGCTTCATGTTCAACAACCTTGTGCTGCTCGCTGCATGTTTCGCGGTTTTCTGGGGAACCATGCTGCCGGTGTTGTCTGAGGCTGTGCGCGGAGTCAAGATCAGCGTTGGCCCTCCGTTCTTTAATCGTGTCAACGTTCCAATCGCTGTCTTTCTGATGTTCCTCACAGGAGTTGGCCCCCTCCTTGCATGGCGAAAGGCTTCGACCAACAGCTTGAAGAGAAACTTTATGTGGCCTGCATGCATTGCACTGGCTTCCGGCGTCGTTCTTTACTTCATGGGCGTTGACCACTTTTATGCGTGGATGGCCGTTGTCATGTCTATTTTCGTGGGAATCACGATCCTTCGTGAATTCTACAAGGGTGCACGCGCTCGCAGCAGTGGAACAGGGGAGAATTTTGTCGAGGCGGTAGTAAACCTGACTCTTCGGAACACTCGTCGTTATGGCGGATATATCGTCCACTTCGGTTTTGTTCTTCTGTTCATCGGTTGGTCGGGACAGGCGTTCACAACTGACCTTCAGTCCGAAGTAGGCATTGGGGATTCAATTGAACTCCGTCAGTACGTCCTTCGAGTGGAGAATCTGGGAATTGAAGATACGCCGAACTATCAGACCAGCAAAGCTTCGATCGGCCTCTATGATAACGGCAAGAAAGTCGCTGTGATGCATCCGGAACGCCGCTTCTACAAGGCCAGCCAGCAACCGACCACTGAGGTGGCGATTTGGTCCACACTCAAAGAAGACCTGTATGTTGTCTTCGCCGGGCCCTCTGCCGACGGTGCGAAAGCGATTGTTCAGGTTTATCTCAATCCTCTCGTCATGTGGGTCTGGATTGGCGGAATCGTCCTGGGTCTTGGAACATTGATCGCAATGCTGCCAAACAAGAAGTCTGTTCCTAGAAAGAGAGCGGTTCCGGAAGACGTGGCAGACAAGAAAGTTGAGGAAGCCCACGCGTCGTAAGCTCCTGCTCGTCATCCTACTAGCTGCCGCCCCGTTTGCGCAGGCGACCGACTCGTCGCGCGCCAAGGAACTGGGCCTGCGCTTCATGTGCGTTTGCGGTGGTTGCGGCCAGGTTCTTACGAGCTGTAACCATATCGGGTGCCCGAGTTCAACGGGAATGCGAGCTGAACTGGAAAAACTCGTTCAGGAAGGTAAGTCCGATAGCGAGATCATCGATGCTTTTTCGAAGAAGTTTGGCGTTAGCGTATTATCCGCGCCGCCAACGAGCGGCGGATTCAACCTTTCCGCGTGGTTGATGCCGTTTTTTGCGTTGCTTGCCGGCGCTTCTCTCGTCGTTTACTTCGTCCGCCGCTTCCGGTCGCAATGGGTTGTTAAGCCAGCCGCCGCGCCGCTGGATACATCGAGGTATCAAGACCGGCTGGAAGACGAACTCAAGAATTACACCCCGGAAGATTAGATGGTTTACCTGTTCTGTGCTTTGCTTGGCGGCACCGTGCTGGCGGCAATATGCCGTCCCCTCTTTCGCAAGGATGACTCCCTCGAATCTGCGATCATTGAAGAAACCGAATGGGACCTACTTCAGCGCAAGAAGGAAGTCATTCTCGGAAACATTCAAGACCTCGATTTCGAATACAAGTGCGGCAAGCTGTCTGACGAAGATTACAAGCAGGTCCGCGCCGAGATGAGCGGCGAAGCCGCTCTCGTTCTACAAGAGATCGATAATATAGAATCCTCTCAGGACCTAGACGCCCTAATCCGTCGCGAAGTCTCTCTTCGCAGGAAGAAGACTGAAATCAGCCGCGATCTTTTCTGCCCTTCATGCAATGCCAAGAACCCGCCCACAAACAAGTTTTGTGCGTCGTGCGGAGTTAAAATAGACATTTCATGATTCTGCTAACCTTGCTTGCCCAGGAAGGCGAGAAAGCCATAACGGTTCCCAACGCCATGGGCGCGCATACGTGGTTTATTATCATTGCGGTTGGTTCTTTTCTCGCCTGGAGCATCAGTTACTCCTTGCAATTGCACAAGGAAGCCCTGAAAAGGAAAGGACGAGCGGCGCTCATGGAGCGGAAGGAGCAACTGATCGACCTCATCACAGAACTGGAAACTCAAAAGGAAGCCGGCAGTATCACCGAAAGAAACTACAAACAGGAACTCAAAGACCTCAAGTTTCGCCTCTCCAAGATAATTGGCGAACTGGGTTCGCGATCATAGCGCTATATCGCTTCGCACCTGAAGCGAACAATTGCCTTCTTACAAGATGCCCACTACATTTGCTTTGGAATCCGAGGATATCCGCAAGACATTCGGGCATTTTACGGCGCTTGGCGGGATCACGCTGGCCGTCAATCGCGGAGAATTCGTCGCTTTATTTGGAAGAAACGGCGCCGGAAAGACGACTTTTCTGAAAACCGCAGCAACGCTCGTCAGGCCAACACATGGAAAACTTCGCATCGAAGGCATCGACATCCACGACCAGCCCGAACAAGCGCGGCGACACATCGGTTTTTTGTCTCACAATACTTATCTGTATCGAGATCTAAATCCTGTCGAAAATCTCCGTTTTTTTGGCCGGCTCTATGGATTAACGAATCCCGACGAACGGATTCACAAGCTGCTGGAAAGAGTCGGGCTTCAGCGACGCGCCAACGATCCGGTTCGCTCATTCTCTCGCGGACTGAACCAACGGCTCGGCCTGGCTCGCGTCATGCTCCACGATCCCTCCCTGATCTTGCTTGACGAGCCTTACACCGGTCTTGACGCAAATGCCGTGGAAATGTTGAATCAAATGCTCGATGAAGCTGTCGGCACAGGCAAAACCATCATCCTCACCACGCATGACATTGAGCACGGACTTCGGGCCGCGAGTAGGGCGGTGATCATCGATCGGGGAAAGGTGGTTTACAGCGGGAATGCGCGCGATTCATCCACACGCGAAGCTTACGCTCAATACATTCGCGTGGGGGTGTCACGATGAAGGCGATTTCTGCAATCATTTTCAAAGATATCGTCATCGAGTTGCGGAATAAGGAATCCATAAGCTCGATGCTTATGTTCGGAATTCTCGTGCTTGTGATATTCAACTTCGCATTCGAGCCGAGCAGCATCGATCGCGCCCTTATCGCTCCAGGCACGTTGTGGGTGGCTTTTTCATTTGCTGCCATCCTTGGCCTGAACCGATCATTGGCAAAGGAGATCGACAACGACTGTCTTCAGGGTCTGCTTCTCGCACCCCTCAGCCGCGGCGCCCTGTATCTGGGGAAGGTGGTGGGTAATTTCATATTCATAATGATCGCGGAACTCATCGTCTTGCCTGCATTCGTTGTGTTTAACAATCTGAAATTCAATCTGCAGATGCTCGAAATCGCCGCGATCGCATGCCTGGGAACATTGGCTGTTGCATCCGTTGGAACCACGCTCTCCACGATTTCAGCCAACACTAGAATGAAGGAGGTTATGCTTCCAGTGCTTCAGATTCCGCTCACCATACCGGCCGTCATTGCGTCTGTCGAAGCCACTGGAATGGTGCTGAGCGGTGAAACGGCTCAAATCTCTTCTTGGCTGTACCTTTTGGCGGGGTTTAGTATTGTTTACCTGACTGCCTCATATCTGGTGTTCGATTTCGTTGTGGAGGAGTGATGAAATCCAAAGTTCTTGGAATTCTTACGCTCGTATTCATGATTGCCGCGCTCTATATGATTTTTATCTATGCGCCCAATGAGGCAACCATGGGCGTGATTCAGCGCATTTTCTATTTCCATCTACCCTCGGGAATCTCGTCCTATGTGTCGGCGTACCTCCTGGGTTTCGGGAGCATCATGTTCCTGATCAAACGAGATCTCAAATGGGATCGATTCGCGTCAGGATCAGCCGAAATGGGGGTGCTCTTCACGAGCCTATCGATCATGACGGGCATGTTATGGGCGAAACCCGTTTGGGGCATCTGGTGGGCATGGGATGCGCGGCTGACTCTGCAACTGCTGCTGGGCCTCTTCTATGTTGCATACCTGATGCTCCGAGCGTATCTCCCCGAGCGTGAAAAGAGGGCGTCCTTATCTGCTGTCTTCGGATTGCTGGGCATGGTGGACGTACCCTTCAACTATTTGTCGATCCGATGGTGGCGAACCCAACACCCTCAACCGGTTATCGGAGGCGGCGGACTGGATTGGGATATGTGGAAGGTCATGATCGTATCGTTCCTGGCATTCGCTTGCCTATATGCCTACCTTCTTGACCGGCGAATTGCCATTGCGAAGGTCGAGGAGGAAGTCGACTATCTGGATCACGCCGTCCTAGCGCATGAATAATCTTTTTATAGCGTACTCTGTCGTATTCATCGCCCTTTTTGTCTTCACGTGGCTGATGACTTCACGCCAAAAGCGCCTCGAAAAAAAAGTAGAGGACTTAAAGGCGAGACTTAAGGAAACGTCGCGAAAATAGCGACTTCCCGGGCTCGCAAGAGGCCTCAACGATTATCTTGAATCTCGGGATACGCATCCACCAGTGACTGCGGCAGCTCCGCAGTCACTGGAACGTCCAATTTGGCCCGCAGCATTACAGCATTCGCGATCGCTTTGGCGCCAGGGTGGTTGTTGAAGAATATGTAGGCTCGCTGCACCTGCTTTTCCTCGAGGATTGACTTAAGGCGAACGACATAAGGTTGCAGTTCTTCAGGTTTGTAGAGGTAGTCGTAGCGTTCGTTTCGATGCTCATGCCGCCACCAACTTTCGAACTTACGGCCGTGAAACCTTAGATAAAGGAACTTTCCAGCGGTCGGTATTTCCTGTCGAATGGAGTTCCGAAATTTGGGTTCGTCGATAAACACAGGAATTGCCCCAGTCTCAGAGAGCGCCGACGCGTCCTCATTCCACGACTGATGACGCAATTCCACAGCTTTCGGGAAGACTGCAAAGCAATCCAGTAATGCCGTCAGCTGATCCGATGTCTCCCGTGTTTTCTTGAAGC
>CAZIPZ010000052.1:0-20794 GCA_964541075.1 uncultured Solibacteraceae bacterium
GTTCCTGAATGAAGAGCAAAAGGCGGCGGAATCCTTCAACGAAATCCGCGATGCGTATCGGTTGTGGACCGATCGAACGGCTGAGATCCCCTTGGAATCCCGTCCGCGAGTCACGACCGGAGGTGTATTTCGGGGAAACTATGTTGTTTCAGGAGGACGTTCATACGTCGCAAAGCTCATCGCGGATGCCGGCGGTGCATATGTTTGGGCGGACAACGATGAAACGGGCGTCCCTGCATTTGACATAGAAACGGGAATCGCAAGAGCTTCAACCGCGGACTTCTGGATTAATGGAGGACCCTGGACCAGCCTTTCTGCGATGCTCGGGGATGAGCCGCGGTACAAGGAATTCAAAGCACATCGGAGCGGGCAGGTATGGTTGTATACACGGCGTGTAAACTCGAATGGCGCCAATGAATACTGGTCGAACGGCAGTGCACGTCCGGATCTTGTTCTGGCGGATCTGATCAAGATTTTCCATCCGGAGCTCGCGAAGGATCATGAATTCCAGTGGTACATACAGGCGCCGCGCAAATGATCGATCGCCCGCCCCGCATGAAGCTACGTCCGTCAGTGTCGACGACAAACATCAGCCTGATCCCGCCTCGTCAACGGCGCGTCGCGCTGGTCATTGCCGGCCTTGCAACTGCCCTATGCGTCGTGTTTCTGTCATCGATCGCGCTAGGCTCCGTACGGATTCCACTTCATGAGGTGATCGCCGTTTTGAATGGAGCGTCCGCCGAGCGTTCGACTACGGTTATCATTCGCGACGTACGGTTGCCGCGTGCATTCGCCGCTATTTTGGCCGGAGCATCGCTTGGAATCGCGGGGCTACAGATGCAAACGCTGTTTCGCAATCCATTAGCGGATCCGTTCGTTCTAGGAATTTCATCCGGAGCAAGTCTCGGTGTGGCATTAGTTGTTCTTGGCGGTGCGGGTGCGGCTACTGGTTTGTTTGGAGCCGGCTTTGGCCTGGCGGAGGACGCCATTATCACTCTTGCCGCGATCCTGGGCGCCGCCGCTTCCCTGATCTTCGTCTTAAGCCTGTCTACGCGTGTCCAGAATCCGACAACGGTGCTGATCTTAGGGTTAATGTTTGGATATGCCGCAACTGCAGTCGTGACCCTCCTGCTTGCAGGCACGGCGCCGGAACAGCTCCAGCGTTGGGTCGCCTGGAGCTTTGGATCGTTTTCCGGAGTAACTTGGTCGAGGCTTCAGATCTTTGCTCCTGTCACGCTAGGCGGCATCGGAATCTCATGGGCCACGACCAAGCAGCTCAATGCGTTGCTCCTCGGAGAGAACTATGCGCGTTCAATGGGGATGTCGATATTGCGGGCGCGGCTCGTCACGATGATTTCGGCTTCAATGCTTGGCGGTGTGGTGACGGCATTTTGCGGACCGATACTCTTCCTGGGTGTTGCAATTCCTCACCTGTGCCGGGTGCTGCTGGGTACGTCAGATCATCGCGCCCTGATTCCGGCAGCCGTTTTGATGGGAGGAATAATCGCTCTTACAGCGCAAATCATCAGTCTCATGCCTGGTGATAAGGGCGTGCTGCCGTTGAACGCAGTGACTTCATTGCTGGGCGCTCCGATCGTCATTGCCGTGCTGCTTCGAAGCAACCGGGGAACGTTCGCCGCATGAAAGACGTGGCCTTACGCACGGTCGATCTGTCCATTGGTTACCGTATGCATGGCGTCGAAAGCTCCGTGCTTTCGGGATTGAATGTTGGCGTTCTACCAGGAGAACTCGTCTGCCTCCTCGGTCCAAATGGCAGCGGCAAATCCACTCTACTTCGTACGATGTCAGGATTACAGCCTCCGCTTCGCGGTGTAGTCGAAGTAGGAGGCTGCGATCTTCGCCGGCTCCGGCAGCCGGACCTCGCGCGAAAGATAGGGGTCGTGCTAACGGAGCGTGTATCCGTTGGAGCGATGCGCGGGCGTCAATTGGTAGAGTTAGGTCGGTATCCTCATACCGGCTGGACAGGACATCTGGAGTCACGAGACCAGGATGTCGTTTCGTGGGCCCTTGAAACGGCGGGTGCTTCGGCCCTCGCGGACCGCGACATTAACAAGTTGTCCGATGGCGAACGGCAGCGGTTGATGATCGCGAGGGCCATGGCTCAGGAACCTCTGATACTGATCCTCGATGAACCCACCGCCTTCCTCGACGTCGCCTCCCGCGTGGAGCTTATGGGACTCTTGCGCGCATTGGCGAGAGAAGAGCATGTCGCGATTATTATTTCGACGCACGATCTTGAACTCGCCTTGCGTATGGCCGACACCACATGGCTAGTAATGCCCGGGGGAGGCTTTCACTCAGGAGTTCCAGAGGACGTCATTCTTTCCGGATATGTCGAAATGGCCTTCCGCGCCGACAGCATCAGTTTCAATTCGGAGGATCGTGTATTCCGACCGGTCTCGGAAGCACGAGCTCAAGCAATGGTGCTGGGTGAAGGACTCAACGCGGCGTTGGCGCGCGTCCTCTTGGAGCGAGAGGGATACTCGATTGTCAAAGCCGGCCCTGCGACCTTGACTGTTGTGGTCGAATCTGTAGGGCGCCGGTGGCGCACTGACGCACGCGGCGTTTCTCAAACAGGCGAAGACTTCGCCGCTCTGGCGCGGCTGGCTAAGGCCTTGCTGCCAGATCAACCCCCGTCCATAAAGGAGTGTGACCGTGTCAATATCAACCGAACGTGGTGATGGAGGTCAGACTAGTCTGCCGGGAGGACTGCGTGTTTCCAAAGCGGACCCCCGAGTGGATGCGTACGGCGCCATCGACGAACTGATTTCCCAACTCGGGTTTGCGCGATCTATTTGCAGGAATGAACAAATCGCTGAGTTCACGAAATCGATCCAGCGCGAGCTCTTTCAGGTGGGATCGGCGATTGCCACGCCTGCAGAGAGCCGCAAGCCGCAGCCGCAAATTCCAGATGAGATGATTGATCGTTTGGCAGCCGAAGTTCATCGGGTCGAGCAGATGGAAGGTCTGCTTTCCGACTGGTCATTGCCGGGCGCCGACGTGACGTCCGCCGCCTACGATGTCGCGCGAACCACATGCCGTCGCGCTGAGCGATTGACGGTTCGACTGACAGTAAATGGAAATCCGCTTCAAGCCAACGTCCTCCGCTATCTCAATCGTCTCTCCGATCTTCTGTGGCTGTTCGGTCGCGAGATTGAAGTTCAGATGGGAGTGGACTCACGGTTGCGGGAAAACAGCGACCACGGGACGCGCTGGTCGCGCGCATGGTAGAGACGGAAGCACATGTAATGGAGCACAACCGCGTGGTATGACTCGTTGGGATGACTGACCGCACTGATATACGAGAATGTTCAACTTGTCACTCACCCATGAACTGCAGAACAAGTTTGCGCCGACGAGGTCGGGTATCGAAATCGACAAGGACGATCTGCTGCCAGTCGCCCAGCAGGAGCGTTCCGGCGCAAAACGGCACAGTGAGTGACGGCTTCAACAGCGCTGCTCTTACGTGGCTGGCGCCGTTGTCATCACCCCAGGTTGCATGATGGTGATAGGCGCCTCCTTCGGGAATGATTTGCTGAAAAAACTCGCCGATATCTTTGATTAGTCCAGGTTCGAATTCGATAGTGGTCACGCCGGCCGTTGATCCGCCCACAAAAATCAAAACTTGTCCTTCGCGCAGTCCGCTTTTCTGCAGCGCGTTGTGAACAGAGGCGGTTACATCTTTAACGTCACAGCGCCCTCTGGTTTCGAGGGTGATTTCAATCGTTTCGATCATCGTGAGCCCCAACGGCTTTGCGGATTAGGCATTTGACAAGCTATCGACGGCAGTATAACCTCAGCCCACCTTTACAAATTTCAAATTAGATCGCTCAGTTTCGTCTGAATTTGCAGCGCCGCTTGCAGACCGTTTTTTGCGTGCGTGAAAAACAACTTAGTCCGAACGATTGGGAGGCTGTTATGTGGAGGAGCCTGTTTGGAGTGCTGATTTTGTTGGTCGTGATGCTGATCTCGACATCAGCATACGGGCAAAACAATGGTGCGATTATCGGAGTAGCGTCCGATGCGTCCGGAGCCATGATCCCAGGTGTTGAGGTTACCGCGACAAATCAAGGAACCAATCAAACCCGGCAGGTCGTCACCAATGAAGCCGGGAACTACCGTATTGAGGCTTTACAGGTTGGCGTCTATACCGTTAGCGCCGAACTACCGGGCTTTCGAAAAATGGTGAAGAAGGACCTCAAAGTTGACGTTGACGCTCGCCTTAGGGTGGATTTCAGCCTCGAAGTTGGAGCTGTGAGCGAGGTGGTTGAGGTTACTGGCACTGCTCCCGTGGTTCAAACAGACACATCACAACTCGGCCAGGTGGTTGAAGAACGCAAGATCGTTGAACTTCCTCTCAACGGACGCAACTTTTCTGCTCTTGCGTACATTACACCCGGCACATTCGCTCCGCGGCCCGGATCTAACCTTTCCGAGCGGGGCGGCATTGCGGCAGTCGGAGTCAACGAGCGCGAAAACGGCATGATGCTCGATGGCGCCATCACCAACAGTCCGCAGACGCCTGAGCCCGGTGTCCGCGTGAACCTCGATGCGATCGCCGAATTCAAAGTGCAGACTCAAAACTATTCTGCCAACTACGGCCGCTTTGGCGGGGCAATCGTCGACGCGATAACAAAGTCGGGAACCAATGAATTTCACGGATCTGCTTTCGGCTTCGGCAGGAGCACTGCTCTGGACGCGCGCAATTTCTTTGAAGCGGAGAAAGTCGGGTATACGCGTTCACAATACGGCGCCGTTCTCGGCGGTCCGATCATTCCCGACAAGGTCTTCTTTTTCACTGGAATTCAAATTCAGCGTCAGGAAAAGGGGCATTCCTCGAATCCCACAATTCCATTGCCGGCGTTTTGGGAAGGAAATCTTTCTCAGCTGGGAAAGACCATCAGAGATCCTCTCACTGGGCAGCCATTTCCGAATGCGCAGATTCCAAGGTCGCGGATTCATCCGATCTCACTCAAGTTTCGGCAGTATTGGGATGGCGCGACTTTAATCAACAACAACATCTCACGGAACGCGAGGGCTTCGTTCGGGGAGCCGGAAAATTACGAGCTGCCGAATGTGAAAATCAATCTGAATTTGTCGGATCGGCACCAGTTGATCGGCGCCTATACGCTGTGGAACCACAGCACCTTTCTCGAATGGTCCCATGCCGGCAGGCCAGAGATTCCTCGATTTCAGCAGTGCTGCGGATTGCGTGACCAGGCGATCTCCATTCAGGACGTCCTGACCATATCAAACAGCGTCGTCAATGAATTTCGCGCTGCGTATCCTCGAAACCGTCGCATTCGCGTTCCGGAGCAGCATGATCGAAATATACCCAGAGAAATGGGAATTTTGGGAACATCATCGGATGTTGATCCGATTTTTTGGGGGCCGCCCAAGATTTTCGTGACCGGCTACTCCGATTTCGGCCGCAGCGCAACGGTGCAGAACCGCGTCGAAGGATACTGGAGTATTGCGGACATCGTCTCAATTCAGAAAGGCAATCACGCATTGAAGATAGGCGGCGATTTCGTCCGCGGATACATCGCCTCGATGAAGTATTACGATAACATCACCGGGACGTTCAACTTCACCGGATCAACGACGGGGGATGCCTTCGCCGACTTTCTGCTTGGTTACATGGATAGCAGCCTTCGTAGTCCACCGACGCCCGGCACACCTCTTAGCCAGAACGAAAACATTTCTTCTTATAGCCTGTTCTTTCAAGATGACTGGAAAGCGAGTCGGAGTCTGACCTTGAACCTGGGATTTCGATACGATCTCACAGGGTCATGGAAGGACAAATACGACATGTTTGCCACCTTTGACCCGAATATTGGAGGAGGTCGCGGAGGGATTCGCGTCTTGCAGAAGACGCATGTTCGCTATTCCGGAGGCATCGATCTGTATAAGAGTTTGTATCCCAGTCTGATTTTCGAAACGTCCGAGAACCTAACGAGCACGGACCGGAACAACGTTTCGCCCCGTTTCGGATTTGCATGGACGCCCGGTGGAAGGACCAGCACAGTGGTTCGCGGAGCTTACGGCATCTTCTACGTCGGAAGCGGGAACGGCAATCCCGTCGCGCTCGCGAGAACCATGCCGTTCACCCTTTCTCAGCGCTTCATAAGAACTGATGGGCCGACGTGGGACAATCCATGGCCGGGCTCCGGTCTGGGAGCGATTGCAAAAGACGGATACCAGTACAACGTCCAGACTCCGTATTACGGCCAATGGAACCTTGGGCTGCAACAGGAGATGCCGATTGGATTCGTTTTGGACTTGGCGTGGGTCGGCAAAAAAGGAACACACCTTCAGCAATCGCGCGACATCAATCAACCGATAAATGGGGTGAAACCCTTCCCATTGTTCGGCACGATCAGCTTCAACGAATATCGAGGGAACAGCATCTATCATGGACTGCAATCGCGAATCGAACGGAGAGCCTCAAACGGCGCCACCGTTCTTGTCTCTTACCAATGGGGCAAAATGATCAGCGATGCCGGTCCGATTCGCAACGTCTACAACCTTGCGGCGGAGCGAGGCCTGGATGCCGAAAACGTCCGGCATCGGTTTGCCAGCAGCTTTGTGACTCAAATTCCAAGTGGGAACGTAAAGACCGGCGTGTTGGGCGCTCTATTCAGCGGTTGGGAGTTGTCTGGAATATTGCGGGCTAATACGGGTGCAACATTCACACCAACCGTTTCTCAGGATTTTAGCGGAAGCACGCGGCGCGCCGACCGCCCGGATCTGATCGGCGATCCCAAGTTGGGTAGTAAAGCCGACCCCAAGACCGGTTGGTGGAACAGAGCCGCTTTCGCCCTTCCGGCGCGAGGAACCTACGGCAACGCTGGTGTTGGAATTCTCGAAGGCCCGGGCTACATCGGTGTTGATGGCGGCCTGATGAAGCGATTCGCGATCGGCGAAGATAAAACACTCCAATTCCGTTGGGAAATTTTCAACGTGTTCAATCACACCAATTTCTTCACCCCTAATGCTCAGTTCGATTCGCAGGATTTCGGCACGATCGGCAGCGCCTTCGATGCACGTCAAATGCAGGCCGCCGTAAAGTTTATTTTCTAGCCCTCAAGAAGGAGGCGGCAATCGTGCCGCCTCTTTCAACATTCCACCAACAAATGGATCTACGATCGGCGAGTGCGTGCGTCTGAGCGATTCCGGGGTGTGCAGCGATTTGAACGCAGTTGAGACGAACATAGCGCTCGCGGCGAAGCGATGGATTGCTCCGCCGCGTCTTACGCTACCTTGACAACATGTAGGTGAGCTTGGCGATAACGGCTCGATCGAGCAGGTCGCCGGTCACGGAATGGCGCCGTTCGTTGTACACGATAAACAGATCGCTCAGAGGGCGATGGATGAGATTGAAGCGGATGTTTGAGCTCCACTGCCTTGCGTCGCTGTTGTACTGGATCAACGCGTTCAAGAACATCGCAGTTGAGAAAGAGTAATTGAGCCGCGAAGTAATCAGATTCGTATGGAAGCGTCCTCCTACGTCGAGATTGTTCCGCGTGTAGTTCACGGACGTGTTCAGCTTGTAATTCCAGCGAATCGTGCTTCCGATTGTGTACGTTCGTTTAAAGCCGCCATAAAACGGACCAAACCCATAGCGCCCCTGTGGTTGAAACATTCTGCTGTTGTCGGGTCGGAACGTAATGAACCATTCCGGATATTTGTAAACACCGGGGCCAATCGTGACTTCGCGATTGAATCTGAAACTGCTCCGGACGACCTCGACATTGGCGTTCTGGCCGACTTCAAGAAAGGCTCCGTTCTGAAAATTGAATGGCCAATGAAAGTCGATGAATTTGGTGTCCAATCGGTTTTGAGGATCGGTCACATAGTCCATGATGACGTGTGGCTGAAACTGTCGGATCGCTTTTGGGATATGTTTTGACCGGATATTGCGGCGTATTCCCAACTCGTAACGCCGGATGCCGGTGCGCGGCACATAGCCCATCTGGTCGTCAAAGTTCCTCTGGAGCACGCTGAACGCAGGAGTGATATCCCAGAGGTTATCGAGATATCGGCCTGAAATCCGGCCTGCAAGAGTTTTGGAAGTGATTCCGGGGGTGGACGATTTCACCAAAAAACCATTGATCGTCAAGGGTTGGCCGAAACGGAAGTTGGCGTCCGCACCGAACAAGCGGTTGTAGCGGGCAGAATCCAACTCTTCCTTGTTCATAACGATGAAACCGATGTCGGAATTCGCCATGAGGTTGTACTTCATTCGGCCGATAGTGAAGTTGGCAGCACGAGTCGTATCCGTTTCGCGCTGCTGCATGTTCATGAATCCCAATTCGAAATCTCCTGCGCGTCCAGTGAGTCGTGTGCCGCCCAGGATAGGTACAGCTTCGCCGGTTTGAGGATTCACTCCGATACTGCGGCTGAAGAAAAGAACCTCTTGCGGCACGCTGTTGATGCGGCCTCCAATACCGCCGCCGCCACCGCCGCCACCACCCCCACCGCCGCCGCTGTTGCGACCGAAGGCGAAAATGCCCGAGTTCTCCAGCAGAAATTCACGTTTTTCTGGGAAGAATAGACTGAATCGGGTGAGGTTGATCTGCTGTTCGTCCGCTTCCACCTGAGAGAAGTCTGTGTTGTATGTAAAGTCCCAGGTAAGGCCGGAGGTGATGCCATACTTCACGTCAAATCCGGCGTCTTGATCGCCCTTCCTCACACCTGTTACACCGCTTTGGGCCAGGCTACCGGATACATAGGGTTTGAACCGAAGGTTAGATCCGGGTTTGATTCCGTCAAGTCCCTCTAACGTTCCCGCCGACGAGACGCGTTGCAGACCGTAGACGCGTCGCAGCGGCGACCAAAAGCTGTCCTCATTGCGAACGTTGCTTCTCAAGCCCCGATGGAAATTGATGCCCCATGTCTGAGCGTCCCCTTCCCGAAATTTAAGGGTCTTGAAGGGAATAACGATTTCAGCCACCCAGCCATTTTCTTCGATGGACGTCTGTACGTCCCATACGCCGTCCCAATTGGCATTGGTCTCCCGCCCTTCGCCAATCATCTGGGCATCCCGCTTCGCTCCGGCAGGATTTGTGGAGAACATATAACCATTGCGTTCATCATGGAACGTATCGAGGATCAACTCGAAGACGTCGCTGGCATCGGCGTTGAAGTCCTTCTTCAGATCGTTGATCGAGAGCTTGTCCGCTTGTGCATCGTGGGCGAAGACGCCGAAGTAGAGGTTATCCTTATCGTACAGCACACGCACGTCGGTGCGCTCCGTAGCGGGTTCTCCTTCACGCGGTTCGTTTTGAATGAAGTTCGATGCCAGCGGAGCGTTTTTCCAGTCCGCTTCATTCAGCTTTCCATCGATTGAGATTTCTCCGGTCGCCTTTACGCTGAGAAGACGTCTTGATAAGTGCGCAGATTCGTAGTCAATAGGTTCGGTCCCACCGCTTCCCAGCTGCATCGTCAGCATCAACAGGAACAAGACCTTCATAATATTCCTTTCAGAACGGCTACCTAAAAAAAGCGGGCCATTCTAGTATGGTTCTTGGGCTCCGGACAAAAAGAACTTCTCCGGTCTTGGCAACTCTCGTCGGTGGCTTTCGGCCGACCGGGTCGCGAGTTCGGGGGACGCCACTGTAAAGCGATCAGTAAATAGACCCAACACGCGGTAAAGGCTTGAAGCGTTACATCGATACGGACTTTATCCGTCCCAACTGCTTATCCGCAAGAAGATTCTGCCCAGCTTAACGAGCTCAAACTAATGGTTCTATCGGTGCTTTGATCGCCGGTTGCACAGGCTTCCTGTAGCACCGGTCTCCATGCGGCGAACGCGCGGATTCCTGGAAAAAAGGTAGAATACTGGTTCTAATCGTATGTTGGTCAACGGCTGAAAAAGGAGACATCGTGGATCGCCAGGCTAGGAAGGTTCGCTCGACGGATCTTCGCGGTATGAAACAACGGGGGGAGCGTATCGCAATGCTCACTGCATATGACTCCGCAATGGCTCGGATTCTGGATCGGGAGGGCGTTGATGTGCTGCTCGTGGGTGACTCCTTGGGAATGGTCATGTTGGGTCATGAAACGACTGTGCCGGTCACAATGGAAATGATGCTCCATCACACGAAGGCTGTGACCCGCGTATCCAAAAGATCCCTCGTAGTCACCGACATGCCGTTTCTGAGTTACCAGATTACTGAAGAAGATGCCTTGCGCAATGCAGGTCGCATGATCCAGGAAGGCGGAGCGGAAGGGATCAAAATTGAAGGCGGCCGCTGGCTCAAGCAGCTGGTTTCGAGACTGGTCGAGATCGGCATTCCCGTTATGGGCCATTTGGGCCTGACCCCTCAGTCCGTTCATCAGCTTGGCGGTTTTCGCTTTCAGGCGCTGGAGCAGGACGCGGCTGAACGTCTCATCGAAGACGCAAAGATTCTGGAAGACGCAGGAATTTTTGCACTCGTGCTCGAATGCATACCCTCCGCAGTGGCTCAGGCCGTCACTGAGCAAGTGCATGTTCCCACCATCGGAATAGGTGCTGGCCCTCACTGCGATGGACAGGTTTTGGTGATACACGACATGCTTGGCATGCTCGAAGGTGCGCCGTCATTTGTGAAGCAATATGCCGACGTTGGGGAAATCATCGCCCAAGCTGCCAAAGGCTACATTCGGGATGTTCGAGAAGGGCTATTTCCAGAAGAGCGCACCATTCGAAAAGCAAATCGATGAGCGTGGAAGTTGCGAGAAGGGTTGCGGACGTTCGCGACCGCTTGAATAGCATACGTCGCTCTGGGAAGGCCATCGGTTTAGTTCCAACGATGGGGGCTCTCCATGCCGGCCACGGGCGGTTGATGGACATATCGCGTTCGCAAACGGACTTTAACGCCGTCAGCATTTTTGTAAATCCACTTCAATTTGGCCCCGCAGAAGACTACCGGAATTACCCAAGGGATTTCGACGCCGATCTCGCGTTTTGCGCCAAGCACGGAGTTGATTTGATTTTTGCTCCAGAGGTCAAAGAACTCTATCCGGAAGATCAACTCGCCACGGTGGACGTTGCTCGCGTCAGTGAATATCTGTGTGGAGCGTTCAGACCTGGTCATTTCAGGGGCGTCGCGACGGTGGTGCTCAAGCTTCTGAACATCATTGCGCCTCACAAGGCATACTTCGGCGAGAAAGACGCCCAGCAATTGGCGGTTATTCGACGTATGGTTCGCGACTTGAACCTGCCGGTCGAGATCGCGGAAGTCCAAACCGTGCGCGAGGCGGACGGTCTCGCGCTCAGCTCCCGCAACCGGTATCTGAGCGACAAGGAACGCCGGGCCGCCCCGGCTTTGCACCGCGCCTTATTGACCGTTCAGAGTCGCATCACGCAGGGCGCGCGGAGCGCCGTTTCGCTTAAGCAGGAGGCCGTGTCGATTCTGCAGTCTGAAGAGCTGATTAAAGTTGAATACGTCGATATTGTTGATCCTGAGGAGATGCAGCCTGTAATCGAGATCAATCCTCCTGTTCGAGCTATGGGAGCGATCTGGATTGGCCACGCCCGCCTGATCGACAACGTACTCTGCCCGCCGAGGTCTTGAACACTTTGTTCTTTCGTTTTTATGGAGCGCATCATGGATCGCGAAGTCTTCCGCCTCAACATACTCGAACTTATCCGGCGCACGTCCGCTTATCTCCCGCCCGACGTTGAAAGCATCATCAACCTACAACGCAAGCTGGAGGCTTCAGGCTCTAAGGCAGAGTTCGCTCTGGAACTCGTTGCTCAAAATATCGGCCTCGCCAAAGCGCGGTCATTGCCGATTTGCCAAGACACCGGCACGATCAATTTTTTCTTCGAAGCGCCGCGCGGTGTGGACCAGATCGAGATGGAAGAACTGTGCTGCGAAGCGGTGAAGGCAGCGACCGAAAAGGGGTACCTGCGTCAGAACTCTGTCGATAGCGTGGATGGATCTAACAGCGGAGATAACCTGGGTCCTGGGAGCCCGATGTTTCATTGGGAGCAGGGCAAGGGAGAAGACATATCCATTCGTCTGGTTCTCAAAGGTGGCGGGTGCGAGAACATGAGCGCGCAATACAGCCTTCCTTCAGAAATCCTGGGCAAGCGTGCCGATCGCAACCTTGAAGGCGTTCGTGCATGCATTCTCGATGCTGTGTGGAAGGCGCAGGGTAAGGGATGCGGTCCAGGCTTTCTCGGCGTGGCGATTGGAGGAGATCGGGCTTCAGGTTATGAATTCGCAAAGCGTCAGCTTCTGCGACTTGTTGACGATATCAATCCCGATCCCGTGTTGGCAGAACTCGAACACCGGATCATGAAGGAAGCTAATACATTGGATATCGGACCAATGGGCTTCTCAGGCAAATTCACGGTTGGTTGCTGCAAGGTCGGGAAACTCAATCGGCTGCCCGCTTCTTTCTTCGTCTCGGTCGCCTATATGTGTTGGGCGTATCGCCGACGCGGCGTTGTTCTCAATGCCGATGGCGAGGTCAGGAATTGGCTGTATCAGGCCCCTCATGAATTCGAGCACGACGAAAATACGCCTGACCTGAAGTTGCCCGCCGCTCAAGTTGTTCACTTGCGAACTCCATTGTCCGAGACGGACGTCCGAAAATTGAAGGTCGGCGATGTTGTCCTGTTGGACGGAGTCGTTTTTACGGGCCGGGACGCAGTTCATCAATATCTACACGACGGGGGCGAACTAGACGTAATCCGAAACGGGGTCATTTATCACTGTGGTCCCGTTGTGCTGAAGGATAGCGGAGGCTGGAAAGTGGTGGCCGCAGGTCCGACTACATCGATTCGTGAAGAGCCTTATCAGGCCGAAATCATTCGCCGGTTCGGCATCAAGGCTGTTATTGGAAAAGGCGGTATGGGGAGTGAAACCCAGGCGGCTTGTCGACAGCATGGATGCGTATACCTTCATGCGATAGGCGGCGCCGCACAGATCTATGCGCAGTGTGTTGAAAAGGTTTTGAGTGTCAGACTCGAACAGTTTGGCAGTCCCGAAGCTGTCTGGGAGTTCGCAGTCCGTAACTTTCCAGCGGTTGTCGCAATTGATAGTCATGGCCAGAACCTGCAGCAGGTCGTGACTGAACGATCCCGCAAAATCCTGTTGGCGTCCCTTTAGCCTTGCGGTTAGCGGACGATCTTCCGCAGACCCAACCAGCGAGAGAGTTGCCGGCCGGTCGTTAAGAGCGACCGTCCCGAGTAGTAAAGTCCCTTGAACGCGCCAATGCCGGCTTTCTGATTTCCCATGAGAAATGCGGTGAATGACCAGTTGCTGCTTAACACAAGAGCTTGCATCGGCGGCGGGGTGAAAGTCGCAGAAATCACACGGTCCAGGGTTGGCTCTGCAAGGTCGCGAAGCAGGCTGTCGGTGAAGTCGCTGGTCATTTTTGAAGCCAGAGGCCACGCTGTCGACTGCATCCAGGTCGCGCCGTTCAGCGGCTGCCCTGGCTCTCCGATGTTGATCAACCGACCTGCACGCATGGGCGTCATCTCGCGGCATTGATCGCTGCCGCATCCGTGTGAGCAGCGCTCCTGAGTCAAGAATGAAGCGTGCTTGCCTCGCGAAATCCAAATCGTTGCACCGCGATTTTCGGATCGTAGCGTGGACGCTCTCGCGGCGCTGCTCGCATTGCACAATGTATCCTCATGCGCGGCCGCATACCAGTAGAGTGCTTCATAAGCGCTCGATAGGAGGACTGAAACGTGTTCGACATCCAGTTTATGGCCGGCCCTGCCGCAGTCTTTAGCCCACAGATGGTAGTAATGGATTTCCGTGAACCCATCTCGATTGAAGACCTGACCGTAGATGGTTCCGTTTCTTTCAACAGCGTCCGGCTGGGCCGAGCCTGCAGCAAATTCTGACGGAAGCGTGTCGCATTCACCCGCGCTTATCATGAATTGTGGAACGAACTTCTGAAGGAGTTCCTGCTCCAGCTTGTCGTCGATGCCGTCGTAGTCCAGATCTACCAGCGTGAGGGAGAGGAGAAGGGACAGCAGGAAGTGCACGCCGCGATTGTATACGAAGAAGACAGATAATATCCGCCGATGATTCAGCATAATATGTTGGAGGTTCGCGAACGGTGAGATCGTTCAAACATACCTGCGGATTGGGGAAAGGAACACACATTGTCACTTGCAGCGTTAGGCCGGCCCGAGGCAAATGAATATGCGTCCTACCAAGAAGCTTACGTTTCCATGGTGCAAGGTGATGATGTCATACGCGCCTTGGACACTCAGCGGGATTGCATGCTGCTCTTTCTCCGGACGACTTCTGAAGAACGCGTCCGGGAACGCTATGATCCCTTGAAGTGGAGCATCAAGGAAGTGCTTGGCCACGTCATCGATACAGAGCGTGTGTTCGAATATCGCGCGTTAAGGTTCGCCCGCGGCGATGAGACGGAGTTGCACGGTTTCGATCAGGATCGCTTCGTGAAGAACGCTAATTATCATGACACCCCGATCGCCCTCATCGCCGACCAATACAACGCGGTTCGTCGCTCGACACTGGCGCTGTTCCGCTATCTGGCGCCTGAAGCGTGGTCGCGTGGAGGGATCGCCAACAGGAATCGATTGACAGTTCGTGGGATCGCATGGGTGATTGCGGGTCACGAACTGCATCATCAGGCGACGCTGAAAACGCGCTATAACTTGGACATAGGAGGAAAGCCGTGACAGCGGGCCGTATACCGATTCCCGAACTAAAGGAGAAACTGGATGCGGGTGAGAGCGTCATCATCGTTGATGTCCGCGACGCCAAGGAAATAGCAGAATCCGGAGCCATCGGCGGAGCGATTCATATTCCTATGAACCACTTGGAGAAGCGCATGGATGAGCTTCCGAAAAATGCGGATATTGTTTTCTATTGAGGCGGTGGCGGGCGCGCGTCGCGCGCAGCAGAAGCGTTTTTGAAGGCAGGTTATAAAAGCGTTCAGTTCTGCGGCATCAGGGATTGGAAAAAGGAAGGTTTACCGACAACGCCGATCAAAAAGTGATTTTGTGTTACCCATTAGCTGGACCCGGGTTTATAAAAGCGCGGAGGTCGAAGTTGGTACATCCAGATCTTGACGCACTCACAAATCATCTGCTTGCTCTCGCGAAGCAGCAGATTTCAAGACGCGGCGGTTTTTTCCCTTTCGCTGCAAGCATGACTGTGAACGGCGAGATCAGGCTCGCGACCAGTTATGACGGTGATGAGCATCTTGAAACGATGGCGTTGGTGGATTTTCTCCTCAAGGGTCTTAGGCATGATGCTGAAACAGGCAAGATTCGCGCCGCCGGCATATGCGTGGACACGCGCGTAGCGTCTTCGCCCGGCGCGGAGAAAAGCGACGCGGTGTGCGCACAACTTGAACACGCCGATGGGCTATGCGTCGACGTATTCCTTCCTTATTACAAGGGTTTCCTCGGACGTGTGGAATTCGAGCCGACATTTGCGACCTCACGGGAATCCCGAATCTTCCAGACTGTAACCAGGCTTCGCTAGCCCACTTTCTAAACGCTCCCTTGATGTGGTTAAGAAATGATGTCGGCATAGGCCCGCGCCGGGCCAGCAACTTCCTGGACCGCATAGAACGTGAATCCAATCGGTGGAAGCGCACTGAGATTGCAGAGGTTGTCTACTACCACAAATTGTTCTGCGGCAAAGTTTGCGGGAAAATCGACCCCAACGAGTTTCGCGCCGGAACGAATCAGCCGGAAAATGACGTCGGCCGAAAGCGACGGCTTCTGTAAGTCGTACTCTTCAGATCCCCAATAACGATCCCAGCCAGTTCGGATGAGCACTGCCTTCCCTTTGATTTGGGAGTCGTGAAAGGGGGCCCGGATCTCATGGGGCGCCGGTCCGGTCGACTGCAGCACAATACCCGGCAATCCCTTCGCGCATTCCAAAGTCGGACTCGCCGGATCTGGAGCCAGAATGCGAGTTTGTGGCCCCTCTGAACTCAAATGGCCCAGTTCTATCAGGCGTTTATTCATATCAGCGGTCTGGCGCGGTGCACCGGCAATAATACACTTTGCAGCCGTGATTTTCAGGCCGGGGACCAACCAAAGGCATTCCGGTTGCACTAAGCCTCTTGAAGACTCCCAGGAGACGTTTTTATGATTCCCATCAAGAGGATCCTGTGCCCTATTGATTTCTTTGGCGCTTCATCCAAGGCAGCCAACTACGCCGCCGCTCTCGCCCGCCATTACCATGCGAGCCTCAAACTTCTGCATGTCGTTCCGCCTGTTCTGCCGACCACCTTGGAGTATCCGGTTGACATTGCCGGCCTACTGAGAGCCATGCAGGAATCAGCCAAAAAAGACCTACGGCGGATCGCGGAAAGGGTGCGATCCAAGGGCGTGTCCGTGGAGTGTGAGGTACGAGTCGGCAACATCGACGAGGAAATCCGCCGAGTCATCGAGCGAGATAAACCAGACATGATTGCAATGGGCGCCCACGGCCGTCGCGGTTTTGAGCGATGGCTCATGGGATCGGTGACAGAACGATTGATCCGCCACAGCACCACTCCCATTTTGACCATATCCGGGAGGAAGGGAAGGCGCCGCAGTCCTGAGCGTCTTGGAAAGATTCTGGTCACGACGGACTTTTCCGACGGAACTGCAGACGCTCTCGCTTACGCGGTCTCACTGGCGAGTGAAAACAAATCGGAGGTCTCGCTCTTGTATGTTGTCCATGAGGACACGTCCGATGTCAGTGGCAAGTTTCAGGATTCATTGATGAACAAGATTCAACGAGAATTGGATGGCCTCGTTCTGCACGTGTCCTCCCGGAACTGCAGAGTGTCGACAAGGCTGGAAACCGGAATTCCATATCGAACTATTTTGAACATTCTGGATCATGAAAAGATCGACCTGCTGATCATGAACATTCATGGCAAGGGAATCCTGGAGCGTGCCATTTTCGGAAGCACGGCTGAGCACATTGTGAGGTCGTCTTCTTCTCCCGTGCTGTTGATTCCGCCTGGAAGACCCGTTCGGGCGGCCAAGAAAGACCGTACCAAGAAACGCGCTGCCTGACTGCAGTTTTCAGGTAAGAGGTTCTGTCCTCGCCCTTCCTTCCGCCGGTTGAAACACTGCCATCACTCCACAATATTTTCGTTAAACGCCCAATGGGCGACGACTCCGCCTTGCAGAAGGCCCCGTTGTCGCGCAAAGATGGGCCATGGAGGCGTGATGCCTAACCGGTTTAGCCCCGGCGATGCGTTGATCATTGTCGATGTGCAAAATGATTTTTGTCCTAAAGGCGCCCTCGCGGTGCCAAGGGGAGACGAAGTGGTGCCTGTGCTGAACAGGTGGATCGCGTGGGCGGAAGCATTGGGTGCGCCTGTTTTTGCATCACGAGACTGGCATCCGGTCGGACATATCAGCTTCAAGGAGCGTGGAGGACCCTGGCCGCCACACTGCATTCAAAATTCGTGGGGCGCTCGATTTCATCCCGGTCTCAAACTTCCTGCCGGCGCCCAGATTATCAGCAAGGCTCAAACCGCCGACCAGGACAGCTACTCCGCGTTCGGTGGAACGGACCTTAAAGACCGCCTTCGGAAAGCGGGTGTCAAGCGCGTCTGGATTGGAGGTCTTGCACAGGATTACTGCGTCCGAGCCACCGCCTTGGATGCTTTAATGGAAGGATTCGATGTCCGTTTGATCGTCGATGGAACTCGAGCCGTAAACATGGATCCCAACGACGGCGCACGAGCCCTCGATGAGCTTCGACGGGCCGGGGCCAATATCGAGGAAACCGATTCATGAGCGGATGGGTTGACGATTCGAATGCCGCCCTATTGACCGACTTCTATGAACTCACGATGTTGCAGGCCTATTTCGATTCAAAAATGGACGGCATTGCAACGTTCGATCTTTTCATCCGTCACCTTCCGCCCGAACGAAATTACTTTGTCGCCTGCGGCCTCGAACATGTGCTCCATTACTTGGAGACTTTGGCGTTTTCATCTTCCGCCATTGAATATCTCCAGTCCCTCAATCGTTTTTCGCAGCCGTTCCTTGAACGGCTGCGCTCGTTGCGCTTCACGGGAAGTGTCTTGGCCGTTCCTGAAGGAACCGTGGTCTTTCCCCAGGAACCGATACTGCAGGTACGTGCTCCCCTTCCCGAAGCTCAGCTTGTCGAAACGTTTTTGATGAACCAGATTCAACTGGGAACGCTGGGAGCGTCGAAGGCGGCGAGAGTCGTCCACGCGGCGCGAGGCCGGCCTGTGATTGATTTCGGTTTGAGGCGGCTGCACGGTGCGGATGCCGGTCTCAAGGAACCCCGAGCTTTCTATATCGCCGGCGTTCAGGCCACTTCGAGCGTGCTCGCAGGACAGATGTATGGCATCCCCGTTGCGGGGACGATTGCTCACAGCTATATCCAATCGTTTGAAGATGAAAAGGAAGCTTTCCGCAGATTTCTCCATAGTTTTCCAGAGGCGATTCTTCTCGTGGATACGTACGACACCGTGGGCGGTGTGCGTCGGGTTATCGAATTGTCTCGTGAGCTAGGCAGCGACTTTCGCGTACATGGAATTCGACTCGATTCGGGTGATCTGGCCGACCTTGCCCGCCGAAGCCGAGCTCTTTTGGACGCGAATCATCTGAAGGGGGTGAAAATCTTTGCAAGCAGCAGTGTCGACGAATTTGCAATCGAAGACCTCCTTTCCGCGGGCGCTCCCATCGACGGGTTTGGAGTCGGCGCCCATATGGGCGTCTCTGCGGATGCTCCATTTCTCGATACCGCGTACAAGCTGGCGGAGTATGCGGGTGAGCCTCGAATGAAAATGTCAGTTGGCAAATCGAGTTTTCCAGGGCGAAAACAAGTCTTTCGACAACGCGCCGGCGATCGCGCACTGTGTGACGTCATCGCGCTCGACAACGAAAAGATCGATGGGCAGGCGTTGCTGCGCCCCGTGATGCTCAACGGACGAAGAATGTCGCCATCTGAAGGTCTCGATATTTGCCGGGAGCGCTGCCGCACCGACCTCGCAAGCCTTTCCCCTGAACTGCTGGACCTTCGCAGATCCGCCGCTTCCTATCCCGTTCACATCAGTCCCGAGTTGACGAAATTACGGACTTCACTCCAGCAGAAACTGATTCGTAAGAACCGGTCGAATCCGGCGGCCGAATGACGTTCCGGTAAACTATTTCTATAGGAAAGACCAAAGCGGAGGCCAACGTATGAGCGGCGCCCGAATTCCAACTCCGGTCAACGAGTCCGTCAAGACTTACAAGCCAGGCAGTCCTGAAACGACGGCTCTGAAAAAGAAGCTGTCTGAGATGTCGGGGCAGCGAACCGAAATACCGCTGGTCATCGGTGGCCAGGAGGTTTGGACTGGCGACATCGCCCGTCAAGTCATGCCGCATCGACACGCGCATGCTGTCGCCGCGTGGCACAAGTCTGGCCGCAAGGAAGTCGAGATGGCAGTGGAAGCGTCGGCCAAGGCAAGACAGGAGTGGGCGTCCTGGTCCCTTGAGGATCGAGCCGCGGTCTTCCTACGTGCAGCAGATCTTCTTGCGACGACATGGCGGGATACGCTCAACGCGGCGACCATGCTCGGCCAAAGCAAAACCCCCCAACAGTCTGAAATCGACTCCGCCTGCGAGATGATCGACTTCCTCCGGTTTAACTCGCACTTTGCTTTCGAAATCTCACAGCACCAACCTATTTCGGTTCCTGGCATCTGGAACCGAGCCGATTATCGTCCGCTGGAAGGTTTCGTGTACGCCGTGTCACCATTCAATTTCACCGCTATTGGCGGGAATCTCTCGTCCGCGCCCGCATTGATGGGAAACACAGTCATCTGGAAGCCTGCCAGTTCTGCTGTGCTCAGCGGTTACTTCCTAATGAAGCTTTTCCAGGCGGCAGGACTGCCGGACGGCGTCATTAACTTCATTCCCGGGGATGCTGCGTCCATCACCGACGTGGTGCTCAGCGACGCCAATTTCGCGGGAATTCACTTCACAGGGTCGACGACCGTTTTTCAGACGATTTGGAAGACAGTGGGAGACAATATCGCGAAATACAAAACGTATCCTCGTCTGGTGGGCGAGACTGGCGGCAAAGACTTCATCGTCGCACATGCGAGCGCCGACCCAGACGCGCTAATCACAGCTATTGTCCGAGGAGGGTACGAATACCAGGGACAAAAGTGCAGCGCCGCCTCCCGCATCTACGTTCCAGACAATGTGTGGAAACAAATCCAGAGTCGTCTCATCGATGTTATCAACAGCCTCCCGGTGGGAGACATCTCGGATTTTCGTAATTTCATGGGCGCTGTCATCGATCGAAACGCGTTCAACAGACTCTCGGGACGAATTGCTCAAGCCAGGCTGTCTGAGAATGCTCGAATCATCGCCGGAGGCGAGGTGGATGACTCGGTAGGATATTTTGTGCAACCCACTCTCATTGAGGCGTTCACGCCGGACTATCAGACGATGTGTGAAGAACTCTTCGGACCGGTCGTCACCCTATATGTCTATCCCGAACAGGATTGGGAAAACACTTTGTCGCTTGTCGACCGCACGTCGCCGTATGCACTAACCGGCGCCGTGTTCTCAACGGATCGCCAAGCTATTGCACAAGCCGAACGGATCCTCCGATTTGCAGCCGGGAACTTCTATATTAATGACAAGCCGACGGGAGCCGTGGTCGGACAGCAGCCTTTTGGGGGCTCAAGAGCCAGCGGAACCAACGACAAAGCTGGTTCCATGATTAACCTCCTGCGTTGGGTTAGCGCCCGCTCGGTTAAAGAAACGTTTGTTCCGCCTACGGATTACCGGCACCCCTACATGTCG
>CAZIPZ010000053.1:0-20633 GCA_964541075.1 uncultured Solibacteraceae bacterium
CTGGCCAAACGATCTCGTTCGGTTACTTCATAATCGGTGAGAAATGCGGGCTAAGCCCTTCCGTGGGCAAAACAGCGGCCTCGGGACCAAACTAAACTCCACGCAAGCGGATCAGGAAGTCAGAGGCGCCAACACAATCAGCCGTTGACCCGGACTAATCTGTTTTGCGCGTCTGTCTTAGCGCGGCTTCCGCGATCGCCAGCCTGCACCCTTCACATCCAATCAAGTGTTCGTATTGCTTGAAAGTGAGCTGACGGATTCCATAAAAAAAACGACTCCTTCAGCGGCAAGAATATGCTCAGATTCTTTGTCTTCGGGCACGCACTATCTATTACGACGAGCGCGGCAGGATGGATTTACCCACTTAAATAAAAAAAGGCCGCCACGAGGGCGGCCGATCCCTATGCATTGCAAATGCGCCCGAGAAGACTCGAACTTCTGACCTACGGATTCGTAGTCCGTCGCTCTATCCAACTGAGCTACGGGCGCGAAAAAAATCAAAACAGTATTACACATCCAAAAAACTGATCGCAATCGCTCGGGCGTTTATAGGATTCGCAGCAGGCGTTTTGCTTCGGTGAGCAGTCGTTCGAGGTCGATGGGTTTCGCCATGAAGGCGTCGGCGCCGGCCTGCAGGATGCGCTGTTCGGCGTCGGACCGGCCGGAAATAGCCACGATTGCGGTCTTATTGTTGGTGTCGGCCTTGATGCGGCGGCACACTTCGACTCCATCGACACCCGGTATCATGATGTCCAAAATGAGCAGGTCCGGCTTGTTCCGGCCGACTTCAATCAAAGCCGTAATGCCGTCGGAAGCGGAATGGACTTCATAGCCTCCCTGACGCTCGAAAAACGTTTTCAAGATCTGTACGATCTCGTCTTCGTCGTCAACAATAAGGATGTTGAACTTCCCATCGACCAGAGAAGCCGGCGTAGGGATTTGGTGTTTACGCAGGAATGCGAGCAGATCCTCCCGTCGTATTCGCCGGTGTCCGCCGGGAGTACGATAGGAGAGCAGAAGGCTCTGTTCGATCCAGTTGATCACCGACCGCGGATTCACGTGCAACAGCCGGCTCACTTCGTGTGTTGTGAATATTGTCTTTGTCTTGTCGGAATCGATCATCGCTTGTCAAAAAATAGCCATTCTAACTTAATATCAGAAGGCGCCTGCAATATCCTTATTGATGGCCTTGATGCGGAGGTGCACGTGAGTGTTCACTAAATCTGGCAGTGACTGCAATGGAAATTAATCTGCGCCCCTGGCGCAGACCGGACCTGGATGAAATCCAACGCGCATGGTTGGCGTTTTGCCGCAGCGCCGCCCGGTCCGACATGCAGTTGCGACGGAACGCAGAGCGGGAGATGTCGGAGTGGCTGGCGTCCCGCTTCAGGAACGGATCGTCACTAGGACTAATCGCTGAGAGAGATGCCGCAATGGTCGGGTTTCTGCTCGGCCGCATCGATGACTGGGAATCGATTCCGCCAATCGTGGAGCCGCGGCGGATCGGCATCATTGATGCTCTCTACGTCAAGGAGGATTGTCGCAGGCAGGGCATCGCCGCCGGATTGATCCGCCGCGCATTGGTAATCATGAAGGAACAGGGGGCGGTCGCCGCCGAGACCATTTATGATGCTTGGAGCGAGGCCGCGACAGAGACGTGGCGAGGCGCCGGCTTTGCTCCCTGGATGGTTCAGAGCTGCCGGATCCTGTAGAGCCGGGAAACCGGCCTTTCTTATTAATCATTCATTCTTGGAGTTCTACGTGAAGATCATCAGCTGCATTAAACCGGTGCCGGACCCTGCTTCCCGCCTGACCATCAATGAAACCAAGACGTGGATCCGGGATAACGATTTGACCTACGTAGCGAGCGAAGCCGATAACTACGCTCTCGAGGAAGCGCTCCGTCTGAAGGAAAAACATGGCGGCGAGGTGGTTGTCATTTCACTGGGCGGGGAAGAAGCCGCCAGAGTGCTGCGCTCGGGGCTCGCTATGGGCGCCGACCGCGCAATCCATTTGTCGGACGAAAAATTCAAGGGTTCCGATGAATTCGTCATTGCAGAGACTCTGGCAAAAGCCATCGAGAAGGACGGCGGCGCAGACCTCTTTCTTGCGGGCGTGCAGTCCGATGATCTCGGCTCCGGCATGACCGGCACGATGACGTCCGCATTCCTGAATTGGGCGCACGCAACGGTCGCGATCGGCGTCGAGGCCAATCCCGATGCGAAGAGCGTCTCCGTGAAGCGTGAACTCGAAGGCGGTATTAACGAATCCGTTGAACTTGCGATGCCGGCCGTTCTGACAATCCAGTTCGGCATTAATCAGCCGCGATACGCCTCGCTGAAGGGGATCATGGCGGCCAAGAAAAAAGAATTCAAGGTCTGGGCGGCTGCGGATCTGGGTCTTCCCGAAAATCAGGTGGGCCGGGCAGGGGCGATGTATGACGTCAAAGAGATCTATGTCCCGGAGCGGAAAAGCCACGTTGAAATTCTAAGCGGCGCGCCGGAAGAGACAGCGGCGAAACTTGTCGAGAAACTGCGTAAAGAAGCGAAGGTGCTCTAAATGATATTGGTCGTTGCCGAACACAAAGACAATAAGCTCAAGCCCATTACCTCCGAACTACTCGTCTTCGCGCAGCGCGCTGCCAGGGATTTTGAACATCCGATCGCCGCTGTTGTCATTGGGTCGAACGTCAGCGGCGTCGCTGACGAACTGAAGTCCAGAAAGATTGATCGCGTCATGGTGGTCGACCATGCGGATCTCGCCGAATACAACCCGGAAACGCATGCCCAGGTATTGAGGTCGATTCTCGAGAAGGAAAAGGTGTTTCTGGTTGTCATTGCTCATTCGACGCAGGGTATGGATTTCGCGCCACGCATCGCCGTTTCCATGCGAAAGCCGCTCATCGCCGGCTGCGTGGAATATCAGAAAAGGGACGGAAAACTCATCCTGACCCGGCAGATTTTCAACGCGAAGATGAATATGAATGTCGCCTTGCGCGGCGATGCGCCATACTTCGCGACCATTTCGCCTGGCGCGTTTCCAGGTGATGAAGTTGAAACGGGCGGGAATGCGGAAGTCGCGGCGGTCGAACATCAGAGTGGAAGCGCGCCGAAGCGCAAGCTTATCGAGCGGACGGAAGCGCAAAAGGGAAAAGCAGATCTGAGCGCTGCCCCGATCATTGTCGCGGGCGGCCGGGGACTGAAGCAGAAAGAAAATTTCAACCTGATCTTTGAGCTTGCAGAGGCCGTCGGCGGCGCCGTGGGCGCGTCACGCCCCGTAGTGGATTCGGAGTGGCTGCCACGCGAGTATCAAATTGGAAGCTCAGGCCAAACCGTGTCGCCGCGCTTGTATTTTGCGGTCGGAATATCCGGCGCGATTCAGCATCTGGTGGGGATGCAGACAGCCCGGTGCATTGTGGCCATTAATAAAGACGCCGAGGCTCCTATCTTTAAGGTGGCTCACTATGGAATTGTGGATGACCTTTTCAAGGTCTTACCCGCCCTCACTAAGATTTTTAAGGACTTGAAGCACCTGTAGCATTGACGGACGCCGTTCTTTGAATGTAGTATCGGGCCGGGTTGGTACCCGTGCAGTACGTGTCACTTAAGGAGGATCAATGCGCAAAGTTTCAATACTGATCGGCATTTGCTTGCTGGCTGCGGTCGGTTTGATCGCCAAAACGGCAGATCTGGACCCGGTCATGAAGCAAGTCGGCCCGAGCAACGCTGCTCTGCAGAGAGCGGTAGGCGCCGGGAGTGCCGCCGACGTCGCAACTGAAGCCGCCAAACTCGAAGGTCTTTTCAAGCAGACTGAAGAGTTCATGAAGGCGAACAAGGTTGCCGATGGTGCGGGATGGGCCAAAGACGCTTCAGTCGCGGCGGGGGATGCAGCGAAAGCAGCCAAAGCGGGTAATATGGAAGCCGCAACGGCCGCAGCGAACAAGGTTAAAGGCACCTGCAAGGGCTGCCACGATGTTCATCGCGAGCAACTGCCTGATAAAAGCTTCAAGTTTAAGCCCTAGTTCGCTTCCTACAAGGACCGGTCCGTGCTTTCCCGGTCCTTCACTTCTCCCCATCTGTTTAAAAAATTTCGAAATTTTACGCTACTTTTTTGCGGGTCCGCGTGTCTATAATTGTGTTGTAGATTTCCTCCACCATCCCACCTTCCCCCGCGGCAGGAGCCGCGGGGATTTTTTTGTCCGCCCAGGGTTGGTGTATACGTATTGGAGTTATGCTCGCATTTCTAACCAGCCTCCTGCTCTTAAGCGGAGCGCTCTACGAGAATCCCACGGCTGACCGGCTTATCCGGCAGTCCATGGATGCCGCGTACGATCTCGATCTGCCGGGCGCCCGAACCGCAGCACAGGCTCTGCAAAATCAGTTTCCCGATCATCCCGCCGGCTTTACTTTGATGGCTGAGACCTACTGGTGGGAGGCTCAGACGGACCCTGGAAATCCACGCATTGAAAATGCGTACTACAAGGCGCAGGAGTTGGCTGTCGAGAAAGCCGAGGAAGCGCTGGAGCACGGGAAATACTCGAAAGTGGAGGTCACCGCTTATCTGGCCTCCACCCATGGAAGTTACGCACGGTTTCAAGTCACCCAAAAGGAAGCGTTCTTCAGCGCAATGCGTGCCGGCTTGCGCGCTCATCGCTACGCGCAGCAGGTCTACGAACTGGACAAGAACTACTACGACATTTATGTGGGCCTTGGCGCCTTCAATTTCTTCACCGGTTCTTTGCCGGCCGTCATCAAGCCGTTCGCCTTTCTTATTGGCGTTCGAGGCGACAAAGAACTGGGCGTGCAGCAGTTCCATGTCGCCATGGAGAAATCCAGGTACGCCAGGACGGAAGCGGAGATCGTGTATTACACGGCGATGCTCGAAGACCAAAGATATGCTGAGGCATTTCGCGTCCTCGACAAGCTTCGCGCAGAACACCCGAACAACTTTGTGTATTACGTATGGGCGACCGATTGGTTCCGCAGGCAGCGAAAGAACCTTGAAGGCGTTGAATTTTATGAGCGCGTCTACAACGAACAGATCAAGAGAGGATCTCCTTTGATGGCGAAGTACGCATTGCTTGAAAAAGCCCAGTTGGAACTGGCGCACAATCGTCCAGCAGAGGCGCAGCGCACGGTTGAGAGGATCAGGGTGATTCCGACAACGGACCTGTTGGCGGCCAAGAAAGCAGCCGACCTGGAAAAAAGGCTTTTGCGGCGTTAGCGCTCGGCGTCCTCAGATAACGCTGAGTTTCTTTCCCACAGCTTCAAACGCGCGCAGTGCGCGATCCATCGTTTCCTCATCGAGCGCCGCCGAAATTTGAGCGCGCAAGCGCGCTTCTCCTTTCGGAACCACCGGATGCCACAGGCCTTTGATGTAGACCCCGGCTTCGAGCAACCCATTGCTCATTTCCATCGCAGTTGAAGCTTCGCCTAACATGATTGGAACAATCGGATGGGACCCTGGAAGAATCTTGAAGCCGAGCTGTTGAATACGATGCCGGAAATAAGAAGTGTTGCTGCGAAGCTTGTCGATAAGCTCGGTGCTTTCTTCCAGCAGAGTAAATGCCTCGATGGCGGCGGTCACAGTGGCCGGCGGGAGCGAGTTGGAAAACGTATAGGGCCGCGACTTCTGTCGCAAAAATGTAATCAAATCCTTATTGGATGCGATGTAGCCGCCGGCGGCGCCGCCCATAGCCTTGCCGAGCGTTCCGCTGAGTGCATCGACCCTTCCATGAACGCCAAGCTGCTCCGGCGTGCCGCGGCCTGTTTTGCCGACGGCGCCGACCCCGTGGGAATCATCCACGAACAACAGATACCCTCTTCCCCTGGCGATTGCGATCAGTTCAGGCACGGGAGCAAAGTCGCCTTCCATTGAAAAAACGCCATCGGTCGCGATTATGCCGAAGCGAGCGCTGTCTGCACGCTCGGCGTCGATCAGCTTCCGAAGGTCGTTCACGTCGGAGTGTTCGTACACTTTGCGCCGGACGGTTTCAGTCCTGCACAATCGCGTACCATCGATGATGCTGGCGTGGTTGAGGCGGTCGCTGTAAATCACGTCATGATAGTTTTCCGAATCGAACTTTTCATTGGTGATTGAGGCGAAGAATCCTTCATTTGCGGCGAAGCACGATGAAAAAAGAATGGAATCTTCGGCGCCAAGGAATGCAGCGATCTTTTCTTCGAGCTGGCGATGGATCGTCAGCGTTCCACACAAGAAGCGAACGGACGAGACGCCGTGGCCAAAATGACGGATGCCGCGAATCGCGGCGTCTTTGATGCGCGGATGTGAAGCCAGTCCGAGATAGTTGTTGGAGGCGAGCATAATGACATCTCGACCTTCAACTCGGACAACAGCCCCCTGTTCCGATTCGATGGGCGTTTCGCGCTTGAATGTCTTCGTCTCGTAGAGACGCTGCAGCTCGCGGCGGATGGATTCAGCGAGTTTCATGGCTTGAGAATCACTTTGACGGCGTCTCCATGCGAGATCGCCGATATGCCGGATTCAAACTGCTCCATAGGCAGCTCGGTGTTGATGAAACCGCTTTCGAGAAATGTTTGAGCCAGGCCCGTGGACAGCATGTTGCGCATGATCTCCCAGGTTTCGAAAACGCGGCGACCGATGACGCCGCGGATGGTCAGCCCCTTGAAAATGACATCGTGTGCGAAATCCATCTTCATTTCGCCGGATGGCAGTCCCAGCAAAATAAAAGCTCCGCCCATTCGAAGCAGGTCAAACGCATCGCGATAGGCCGAGTAACTTCCGGACATCTCCAGCGCGACATCGACTCCGGTGCCGTCGGTTTCCTGCTCCACGATTCGTTGCATCTTCTCACGCTCGCCTGGCAGTGCAAGGTCGAAACAGTGCGTGGCGCCAAACTTTCGAGCCAGGGCGAAGCGATGCCTCTCGAGTTTTTCGTGTGTCGCCCGAGCATCATTGGAAACGTCGGTGACGTAGATGCGGGAAGCGCCGCTCCGATGGGCGATGGCTGTCGCCATGAGTCCCTGGGTGCCGCAGCCGAAGATCGCCACCGACTGCCCGGCGACATTGGCGTGCTGAACTGTGTGCACAGCATTCCCGATGGCGTCCATGAAGGCGATGACAGAGACCGGCAATTCATCGATTCTGAAAAGAATCAAATTGGAGACGGGCGCCTTGACGTATTCGGCGAATGCGCCGTCCTCGTGAACGCCCTTGATGATGGTGTTCCGGCAGACATGGCGTTGTCCTACGCGGCACTGATAGCACCATCCGCACGTGATGTGCATTTCCGCAGAGACGTGAAAATGGTTTCGCAGAAAGTCGATGAATCCTCTGTCGGCCGCTATTTGGTCCGCCGTTCGTCCTTTGACGAATTCCTGAACGATGGGGTTGTGTCCGGAAATGTGTTCGGCCACTTCCGCGAGCCTGCGAAGAGCGACGGGCCCCATGCGCTCGATCTTTCCGCAGAACTCGTGACCTACAACGATCACCTTCGACCCGGCCTTGCGCATTTCCTCACGCAGCGCCCTTTTTCCGTGATAGATGGCTACGTCCGTGCCGCATATTCCGGCGGCGAGAACCTTGATCAAGACCTCGTTCGGCGCGGGCTCTGGAATCGGACGATCTTCAAGGCGAAGGCCGTGTGTCCATTCCGATTCACCGGCGGGCCTATCCTTAACAAGCGCTTTCATAAATCCCCTAATCTACGGCGTTCGCCTTGCCGATAGAGGCAAGAGAGGGCCGCTCGACCATTGAACATCGGCGCGCGACCGGACTCCAATGAGAAAAATCATAACCAACTTGTTTGTGTTTATTGGTGTTCTGGAAGGCCTTGGACGCGTTAACGTCACGGTGCTCCTCGCGGCAGTGGCGGTAGCTGTCGCTATCATGATCTGCATTGATCTTCTGCTTGATTCTGCATCGCCGAGGTAATACGCTAAGCGGCCTGTTTTCGAAAGGCTGTAATGCAACTCGCGCCGCCCTTCGCGCCGTTCTTCTTATCCAATGCTTGCAGCCTTCGCGTGTGGAAAGCAGTTTGGGGTCCGCGACTTTTTAGCAGCAATCCACAAACATCGGCCTTTTTATTTTAGGGAGAGTCGGGTGATCGAAGTAGCTTCGCGATCGAAACGGATTCTGGGGTCCAGTCCGCAAATCCAGTCTCTGCAGAAACTCGTCGAGCAAGCTGCATTGACGGATTCACCGATATTGATTTACGGCGAAAGGGGAAGCGGGCGCGAATTCGTCGCGGAAATACTCCACCTTTCCAGTCCGCATCGAAACGGTCCGCTTGAAAAGCTGAACTGCGCCGGCTGGAGCGAGGTTCTCCTGGAACGCGAAATCGCCCAGAGGCTCGAGCGGGCGAGCGGAGGCACGCTGTTTCTCTACGAAATGAACGAAGCGCCGCTTCCGATTGTTCACAAGCTCCTCCGGTACATCGACGAAAAAAGGTTCCAGAATGTCAGTTCGAATGTGCGCATCATCGCAGCGTGCGAAGCATCGACCGATATGAATGAGCACTTTATTCAGTTCGGAATCAGGATCACGCTGCCTCCTCTTCGAGAGCGAAAACTCGACATACCGATCCTTGTGGACCACTTCATCGAAATGTATGCGTCCGAGTTTCGCAAGAACGTTCGCGGGATTCATCCCGCGGCGCTGCGTCGGCTGATGGCCTATCAGTGGCCAGGCAATGTGCGGGAATTGAAAAACGGCGTCGAACGCGCCGTCATACTGGCGACATCCGATACACTGGATTTGCGTGATTTTTCCTTCCTTGCCATCGATGGCGAAGAGCGGCCGCTTCAATTCATGATCCCGGGCGCGACCATTCAGGAGATTGAGAAGGAAGCCATCATGCGCACGCTCGAACACGTCGGCGGCTCTACGACGATGGCGGCCAAGATTCTGAACATGAGCGTTCGGAAAATTCAGTACAAGCTTAAGGAATATCGCCAGCAGAAAGCTGCAAAAGCCCAGGCCCAGAACGCCTAAGGGAAGCGACAAATTCGGGGAAAGAAGACAGGGAAAGAGGGACAGTGAGCATTTCGTGCACTTCAGAAATTGCTCACTGTCCCTTTTTTCCTGTCCCCTCAGGAATCCTTTTTGAGCGGACGCACCAAAACTCCGTACATCACGTAATCGCGCGGAATGCGCGTGGAACCATCCTCGGAGAGTTCGTAAAACTTGAACGAGGGGTTAGGGCCTTCCTGTCCGACCTCAAGCGGGTACACGCCGCGCAGCCCGCGCATACGAAAAGCGGTTTCGTACCGGTGTTTTTTCATATTCCACGTAAACACGCGAATCCCGTCGAAGTCCAGTTGAGATCCAAGTCCGGGACTGCGTTCGCCCACCACATACCAGTTCACGGCGCCGACTAGTGAATCCTGCACCTGGCTCACTTTTTTCACGGCGGTGTACGTGTAGCCTTCCGTGTATTGAGAGATCTCGACGGGAACGTCGAAGTCAACAAGACTCGAAAACACCCAACCGACTTCCGTAGGCGAGACTCGCGCTTTCACCCAGGAATCGAGGGCGGTTTGAGCACCTGGGCGCGGAGTGGTGACGCGGTCGAGGATTTCCATACGCACTCCACCTGGCAAACGTCGAATGATTGATGTGGACCTGCCGGGTTCGATGCGGAAGTTTGCATCTTCGCGCAGCGTGCCGCTGTTCTGAACCGTCAGACTCTGCGACTGGGCAACGATGTCGCGAAGCCTGTCGTTGGTGGCGCTGGTCACGATGGTGCTTTCTTCCATCCAGCCCACGAGTCGCTCACCGTAGCGAATGCGATACCAGTTGTTTTGACGCTCCAGAACATCGACGCGGTCGCCGGTGTTCAAGGTTTGAAGCGTGCGTGAGGTGGATGTGCCTTTGAGCCGCACGGACGCATTATTGGCGACAACAGTTGCGTGGTCCATGGCGGGTTCGGGCTTCGGGGCGCAGCTTGCAAGAAGCAAGCAAGCAAGAACCAGAACTGCAATCGGTTTCATCGTGGTGTTAATCAATGACCTTTAAATTATATTACGAGGTCAACTACAATCCTCTTCATGTCGGATGCTCCGGAATTTGAAACAGCATTAAAGAAGCTTGAAGAAATTGTCCGGAAGCTCGAAAACGGCGACCTGTCGCTCGACTCCGCCTTGGAATTGTTCGAAGAGGGTGTGAAACTCTCGCGTTTTTGCCACACAAAATTGGAGCAGGCCGAACGCCGCGTGGAAGTACTGCTGAAGGACGCTTCGGGACAGACTCGCGCGGTTCCTTTTGAGTCCGAAAATGACAAGTGATCTAAACGCTTTTTTCGAGCGGGCGCGCCCTGCCATCGAACGCTCGCTGGAAGCCCTGCTTCCGCCTGAGACTGTCCCTCCTGAAAAGATCCACAAGGCCATGCGCTATAGCACGCTTGATGGTGGGAAGCGCGTTCGGCCCTGTCTTTGTATCGCCGCATATGCTCTCTATAAGGATAACTTCACGCCAATTCTGCCAATAGCTTCCGCTATCGAAATTGTTCACGCCTATTCGTTGGTCCATGACGACCTTCCGGCCATGGACGACGATGACTTCCGGCGGGGCAAGGCGTCATGTCACAAGCAATTCGACGAAGCGACCGCGATTTTGGCTGGTGACGCTTTATTGACCCTCGCTTTCGAAATTCTCGCTGGAGCAACAGATTTTCCTCCGGATTCGATTGTTCGGGTCATTGGGGTTCTTAGTGAATCGGCGGGCTCCTCCACCGGAATGATTGCCGGACAGATGTTGGATCTCGAAGCGGAAGGACGGCGGCTGTCCGCAAACGAACTGGAGGCGATTCATCGCTCAAAGACCGGAGCTCTGATCAGTGCGGCAGTCTGGATCGGAGCCTTTCTGGGCGGAGCTCCTGCATCCGACCTTCAATGCATTAAGAACTACAGCGAGCGAATCGGCTTGGCCTTTCAAATTGTCGACGACATCCGCGATGAAACGGACGGAAAGGACCGCGATCAGGAGAAGGCGACCTATCCACAAGTTCACGGTCTAGAGCAGTCGAGATCTATCGTTCACGCTCTCATGACGGACGCCAGGCGTTCGATAAGCGACCTCGGAGGGCGCGGGCAAATGCTTGTCGATTTTTGCGACTTTCTGGAGCATCGTTCATCGTAGGGTGAACCGTATCCTATGAAGAAGCGGGTCGACCGCCTCATCGTTGAACTGGGACTGGCAGAGAGCCGGGAGAAAGCGCAAGCGCTGATCCTGGCAGGCGATGTCCTTGTGGACGATCAACCTGCCACAAAGGCGGGAATGCCCGTCAGCGAAGATGCCAAAATCCGTCTGAAAGCGCCGGCGCACCCTTATGTCAGCCGCGGCGGCGTGAAACTTGAAGGCGCCGCCAATGACTTCGGGCTTCAAATCGAGGGGAAAGTATGCCTGGACATCGGATCCTCCACGGGAGGCTTCACGCACTACATGCTCTTGAATGGCGCGGCGCGAATATATGCGGTCGATGTGGATGTGACGCAGCTGGATTGGAAGATTCGAAACGATCCCAGAGTTCGGAAAATTGAGATGAATGCCAGGTTTCTCGCTCCTTCCAGTATCGGTGAACAGGTCGATCTCGCAACCGTTGATGCTTCCTTCATCTCACTGACAATGCTGCTGCCGAGAATTCCAGCCGTGCTTAAGCCGGGTGGCGCCTGCCTGACGCTGGTCAAACCGCAATTTGAAGTCGGTAGGGGGCAGATTGGAAAAGGTGGGGTCGTGAAGTCGCCTGAGCTGCACCGCGCCGCCATCGATAAGGTCGTTGCCGCTGGACGAGAAGCGGGAATGGAATACATTGGTGTGAGAGAGTCCCGTATCACGGGTAGGGAAGGGAATAAGGAATTCTTCGCCCTTTTTCGGAATCCGGATTAGCGCAAATGAAGATCCGACGCATCATCATCATCACGAAGCCCACGGTGGAAGTCCGTCGTGTGGGCGCGGACTTGATTACATGGTTTGAGAACAGGCAGATCCACGGATCGATGGATCCTGCGTTTGCTGCTGAGGCTGACCTTGCCGTCGTGATCGGAGGCGACGGCACTCTGCTGGCTGCCGCCCGGCTGCTGGGCGAGCGACAGGTTCCAATTCTAGCCATCAATCATGGATCGCTCGGATTCATGACGGAAGTGACACTCGACGAGTTGTATCCCGCGCTCGATCGCGTGCTCGAAGGACGGTTCATAACCGAAGAGCGCATGATGATGGACATGATGGTTGCACGAGAGGGCAGCTCGCCCATCTCTTTTCGAGCATTGAACGATGTTGTCATCAATAAAGGAACGATTTCGCGGGTGATCGAACTTGAAGTTCGGGTTGATGATCAATATGTGTCGACGTTTCGGGCTGACGGGTTGATCGTGGCAAGTCCAACCGGCTCCACCGCATACAACCTTTCGGCAGGCGGCCCCATCATTTTTCCGACGATGGGTGCGATGGTGGTCACTCCCATCTGTTCTCACACCCTGACGAATCGTCCAATTGTCTTGCCGGAAGGAGTAACCGTCCAGATCATTCTGCGTTCGACTCAGGATGAAGTTCACGTAACGGTTGATGGACAGGTCGGGCAGCGTCTGGAGATGGGTGATGGGGTTGTGATCCGGAAATCCAAAGTCGCTGTAAAACTTGTCGCCCCTATGGACAAGAACTACTTTGACGTGCTTCGCGGCAAGCTCAAGTGGGGTTAGCGTCCCATTGTATAATGTCGCAGGACTTACAAATGAAACGGCGCGATGACGTCGACGCGCGATTCCGGATAGAACACACGGCATCTTAAATCGGGCAAGGAGAAGGCTAGAGTGAAAGCGAGAGCGCCCCGGCAAACGGTTTGTAATGAACCGACGAATGATCCCAAAGAGCCCACCTGCGGTGGAAAATTGAAGAGAGTTACAGAACTGGACGCAGCCGCGAAAAAGGAGGCCGGACCGGGTAAAGACGCGTTTCGGTGTCAAAAGTGCAAGACCCTTTACGCCGATCAGAGTCCATATGCAGTAGCGAAAAGGTAGCCGCTCACTGACGGGCGTGCTCCTTAAAAGGGGGTCTGATGCCCGACCGACGAAAACTGGTTTACGACTGGAACCGGGTTGGCGCCCGCGAGCCTCTCGCGCGTAAGCTGGTCCTACTGAACGACGAAACCTTGCGCGACGGATTGCAGTCCCCCACCGTCAGCGACCCTCCCATCGAAGAGAAGATCCACCTGATGCATCTGATGGATGATCTTGGAATCCACATGCTCGATATCGGCCTGCCCGGCGCCGGGCCTCGCGCCTATGCCGATGTCCTAGCCCTCGCCAAGGAGATTTCCAAAAGCAGATTAAAGATACGGCCGAACTGCGCGGCGCGCACGACGATTTCCGATCTCGAACCCGTTATCGATATCGTGAACAAAACCGGCGTGACCATTGATGCGGCGACTTTCCTCGGTTCAAGTTTGATTCGACAGTATGTGGAAAACTGGACTATCGACGATTTGATGCGCCGCACGGAAGAAGCAGTGAAGTATGCAGTGGAGCGCGGCGTCCCGGTAATGTACGTAACGGAAGACACCACACGCGCATTTCCCGAAACCATCAAAAGGCTCTATCGCACCGCAATCAGTTTCGGCGCCCGGCATATTGTATTGACGGACACGGTCGGACACGCGACTCCCGAGGGCGTCAGCGCCCTGATTCAATTTGTCATACACGAGGTGATCGCTCCATCAGGGGAAGCGGTGACTGTGGGTTGGCACGGTCACAATGATCGCGGACTCAGCGTCATTAACTCCCTTGCGGCGGTTGAGGCCGGCGCGGACGTCATTCATGGCTGCGCGCTCGGAATCGGTGAGCGTGTCGGGAATACTCCAATGGATCAGGTCCTCGTGAATCTGAAGCTCCTGGGACTCATCGACCACGATTTGATCAAGCTCAAGGAATACTGCGAGGCTGCATCGAAGGCCTGCAAGATTACGATTCCTCCCGGATATCCCGTATTCGGATCAGACGCATTCAGAACTGCAACCGGCGTCCACGCCGCAGCCGTGATCAAGGCGTACAAGAGAGGGGAAACGGAACTCGCGAATGTGGTTTACTCGGGCGTGCCTTCCCACTTGTTCGGGCTGGACCAGATTATCGATATTGGTCCGATGAGCGGCCGGTCGAATGTTGTTTTTTGGCTGGAGAAGCGAGGGATTCAGGTTACGGAAGACCGGGTGAACGCCATTTTCAACCGGGCAAAGCAGTCCAACAAGCTGCTCACGGCTCAGGACGTTCTGGAGGCGATCCATGAGGCGGTCGGTTCGCATCTCCACGTTGATTGAAAGATGAAAATTGAAAAATGAAACAGTTCAATCTCTCATTTGACCAATGGCTGATGGTCATCAGATGGGAATCGAACCCTCCATTATGCTCCGCAGGGTTCGTGAAACCGTGATCTCCACCAACGTGCGCTCGTAGCTGTTGCCCTTTTCCGCAAGTGCAAGAATCTCGGTCGCCGCAATCTCCGAAGCCTTCTTAATGGACTGCTCGCTTGCGGGCTTATCCACGATTTCCTTTTCCGCTTCCTTTGCACGCAGCGGTATCAGCGTCAGGCTGGAGACGACGATCTCCGGATCCAGAACAATACTTCGAACGAGTTTCATTCGAGCTGCAGCCGACACTGTCCCTTTGCCACCCATACGAGCCACGCGGAAAAAGCCGACCTTCTCGCCTGGAGGCAATCTGGAAAACTCCACAGCCGTTGGGATCTCGCCCTTCTTTAAGCCTTTGGTGACGGCCTCGAGGAAATCGCGGATCGAAAGGGTGCGTTTTCCGGTTGGATTCTGAAGGCGAACTTTTGCATCCAGCAAAACAAGGGGCGTCGTGATATCGAAGTACGGCGATTCAGGATCGAGCGCCTGGAGGAATGTCACCTTATTCCGCACAAGCGGGTTGGCGATGATCGAAGCCGCCTGCTGCAGCAGACCGTTTTCGCCGGTGGCCTCGCGCGCCAGGCGCCCAAGGTTCATGCCAGTGCCGATCGAAATTCGATCCTTTTTACTTTCAATTTCGTTCAACGGATCGATGCCGGTGAGGTCGATGACCACTTTGCCGGCCGCGTTGCGGTCCGAAGATGGATCGACTCCTGAAATGAGCATGGTTCGCCTGCCGTGCTTTGCAAGCAGCTTGACGAGTTCCGGTACTGATTTCGGCGTCTGGATCGTGCTCATAAAAAGCATGTGAGCATAAGAGAGCGGTGCGACTGAAGTCAATAAATATGTTAGACTGAACGCCTTATGGACGCCGATGTCTTCGACGAAATCCAACGTTTGCGTCAACTCGGCCGTAAAGCTGCATTAGCCACCATCGTCCAGGTGCGCGGCTCGGTTCCCAGCTTTCAGACCGCCAAAATGCTGGTGCGCGACGATGGTTCGATCGTCGGTTCGGTCGGGGGAGGGTGTGTCGAGGCCGAGGTTTGGGCGGCCGCGCAGGAAGTGATTCGGGATGAAAAAAGCCGCATTATGAGCTTCGACCTCACGGATGACTCGATGGGCGAAAGCGGCCTGATTTGCGGCGGAAAACTCGAAATCTTCATTGAACCCGTCCTGCCGATCCCTAAAATGATCATTTTTGGCGCCGGCCATGTTGCTGCCCAGGTCTCAAAGGTGGCTTCCCTCGCTGGTTTCAAGACCACCATCGTTGACAACCGGTTGGCTTACGCGAATGCCGAGCGCTTTCCCGAGGCCGAAGCAATCTATTCCGAAAGCTTCGAGAAGGCCTTTGAAGAAGTGGTTCCAAACGAGAACAGCTATGTCGTGATTGTGACCCGCGGCCATCAAGAGGACCAAAACGTTCTCCGCTGGGCCGTGCAGACGGACGCACGCTATATCGGTATGATCGGCAGCAAGCGAAAAGTGCGGACCATCATCCAGCAACTAGAGAGTGAAGGCATTTCTCGAGAGCGCCTTGATCGCATTTTTGCACCGATTGGATTGGATATAGGCGCCGTGTCGCCTGAAGAGATCGCAGTCGCAATCGTCGCAGAAACCATTCATCAGCGCCGAGCCGGATTCAAGCATCCACTCAGCAAGAAACTCTTTCAACCAACTCACACGTGATACAAACGTCGTAGCCGGCTATGTCCATCCTTAAGGTTTCCCGTTTGGGCCATCCCGTCCTGCGTCTCCGTTCCAAGCCGGCGCCGCTCGAAAGCCTGAAAACGCCCAGAATGCAAACGCTCATCGATGACATGGTGGAAACCATGATCGAGTACCTGGGCGTCGGTCTTGCCGCGCCGCAAGTTCACGAATCGCTCTCGCTGGCTGTGCTCGAGAGCCGCGGTCCACGGGGCGACTTTCCTCTCACCGTCCTGGTGAATCCGGAGATCGCAATATTGGACGAAACATTGGTTGAAGACTGGGAAGGCTGCCTTAGCATTCCGGAACTGCGCGGCCGCGTGCCGCGCTTTCGCAAGTTGCGGGTTGACGCGTTCGATCGGCACGGTAAGAAGATTCAGATCACCGCCGAAGGATTTTACGCGCGCGTCATTCAGCACGAATACGATCACTTGATGGGCCGGGTCTACCTGGACCGGATGAAGGACTTACAGACGCTTTCGCACTTTTCGGAATTTCAGCGTTATTGGCTGCCTCAGGCGGACAAGGAGAGCTAGGGGGAATTGTCCTCCAATCCCCTGTATATCGGTTCGATGAAGATCTATACCAAAATGGGAGATCGCGGAGATACCCGTCTCTTTGATGGCGCCAAGGTCCGCAAGCACGATCCGCGTGTCGAGGCATACGGCTCGGTGGATGAGTTGAATTCTTTCATCGGGGCGGCTGCCGCATTCACCTCGGACGCGCAACTTCAGTCCATGCTTGTGGAAATCCAGCGTGATCTGTTTTCAGTTGGCGCACAGCTGGCGGATCCAGGATGGAAAGAGCGATCCAAAGCAAAATCCAAGACGCCGCCCGAACGCATTGCTGCGCTCGAAAACGCCATAGATTCTTTTGAAACGGAACTGCCGCCTCTGCGTCAATTCATCCTGGCGGGCGGCGGGCATAGCGGCTCCTTGTTGCACGTGGCTCGAACGGTGTGCCGGCGGGCGGAACGTCAGGTCGTCAAGCTTTCGGATGAAGTTGAAATCAATCCTAACGTTATCGAATATCTCAATCGCCTCTCCGATTTTCTGTTTGTGATCGCAAGGGTCGCCAATCACCGGGAAGGCAAACAGGAGGTTCCATGGTGAAAATGGTTTTCGCTGCATTGCTGTTGTTGTTTCTTGCTGCTCCCGTGATGGCGCAGGACGAATTTCCACGCGTGGACATTGCGATGGGCTATGGCAACATCGGCCTTCCGCTGATCGGGGGAGGAGCGGAGCGTCATTCGGGTTTTGCAATGCACAGCGGATTCAATCTAACGCGATGGTTCGGCATTGAAAACTTCACCGGAGCTTACGGCTTGGGCAATGGCGTCAGCCTGATCACGAATATCTTTGGCGCGAAATTGGCGGCGCGCAACGGCGGCCGCCTCACCCCTTATGGAGTGACGGGTCTGGGCGTCGGCTATTTCACGGATGACAGTGGGTATGGGACAACGAACATGATGGCGCGCCTGGGTGGAGGCGTCGACGTTCCGCTCAACGATGGAATGGCCGTGAAGTTCGACTTCAGCCGAATGTCTTTTCACTCCGATGGCTGGCAGGGCGCCTGGCACTTTTCCACTGGCATTGTTTTCAACCTCGGATACTGATTCGCATTCCATTCTTTCCTATCTCTCCTCCGTGGAAAATCTCCGCTGGAACGTAGCGTGCTGCATGTACTGTGACATTCGTCAAGGGAGGCATTCATGCCCAGAGGAGACAAATCCAGTTACACTTCCAGGCAGAAACGGAAGGCGGAACATATCGAAGAAGGATATGAGCGAAGCGGTGTAGGAAGGAAAGAAGCTGAACGCAGAGCTTGGGCCACCGTAAACAAGACCGAGGGCGGTGGAAAAAAACGAAGCCCAAGGCGGAAGGCTTCGGCCAAAGCCGTCACTCGCGGTGCGACCAAAAAGCGCGCGACAAGCCGAACGGCAAGCAAGGCTTCTCCGCCTCGAAGCTCTTCGCGCACGGCGTCGAGCACCCGCACCAGTTCTCGCAGAAATTCCAAATCGCGCACGGCGTCACGAAAGAAGTAACAATCGGCCGCGGGCGTGAGCTCGCGGCGCTTCAATCTTCCGATGCATCGATTGTGGAGTCCTCACTCAGCTCAAAGATCATCCATTCCACTTGAAGGGACACGTTGCTTCCATTTTGTTGTGGTCGGATTGGCCCTTAGTTCCGGAAGATGGTCGTCTTCTTGGAGGGTTTTGGGGTCTTTGCTGTCGCGTGCTTACCGAAATCGGTCAGAAAACCGATGATCTCCCGTGGAATGCCGGCGCCGATGAGAAACGCCTCCGGTATTTGTCCTTTGGATGCCAGGTATGTGTCGAGACCTACGGTGGAGGCCTCCGCATGCTCGATCTCTTCCAGGCCGTTAACGTCGCGAAGATCAACATTGCCAAAAATGGTGCGCCCGACTTGCGCACTGCTCAAATTGGCGCCGGTCAAGGCAGCGCCGTACAGGTTCGCTCCCCGCAGACGGGATTTGGAAAGATTGGCGTTGGTGAGATCGGCGCCACTCAGGTGTGCGCCACCAAGGTCCGCGCCTTGAAGATCGGCTCCTTTGAGATCAGCCCCGCCCAAGTGAGCTCGAAACAGCCTTCCTTCCCGGATCTTCGCTCCCGTCAACTTGGCTCGGTCCAAATAGGCGCCGCCGAGATGTGCTTGCGACAGGTCCGCATCTGAAAGGTTCGCCTGACGAAGATCAAAGCCCACCAGAAGCGCTTGCCTTAAATCCACTTTGGTGTCGGGGTTGTTTGTTCTCCAGGCGTTCCAAGCCTGGGCGCCGCTCCGCAGCAGCTCCAATTGTTCGGAATTCGCCATGCGCCTCTATTCCTTCTCCTTTGGCGGGACGTTCGCCAGGAACTGAAGCCCCCGGATATATGCTGCCAGCTCGCTGACGACCGCGTTGTGGCGAATGATCTTCGAGAGCTCGATGTTCGGATCTTCCACCATCGATGCTGTTTCCCGGTTCATGTGCTCGAGTTCGGACTGTTTACCAATGAGTTCGGCGGAGATTTCCATGGCTCGCTTTCGAGCCGCGGAGATCTCTTCCTGCATTTGATTCCGTTCCTGCTCCACGCTGGCTGCGGCTTCCTGAAGTTTCTGGGCGAACTGGCGCTTGGACACGTCCATGGATTCGCGAAATCGGGTTTCGAATTCGTCGCGCATTTTTCCAGCAAGCTCTTGGCGCACAGATTCCCTGAAGGCAGCCAGGGCTTCCTGGAGCTTCGGTCCCTGATCCTGTTGAATTCGAGACATCTCAGCGGCGATTCGGGTTCCGAGGTCGGAAATCAGCTCGGCCACAGCGTCCACAACTGCGGCGTTCGGATCAGCGGCCGGCTCAGACAGAAGCTGTTCGGAATCGGCTTTGGTTGCAGAAGTCATGATTATTCAACCGTAAGAATATAGGAGTCGCGCCCAAGGAGCCAAGATACAGAATTTTCCTTTCCCCAGGGGATGAAATCCGGCGAATTAGGGTTTAGGCGCTCCATACGCTGCTGAGAAAGGCTTTTGTCGCGTCATCCGTCGGTTTGGCGCCAGAAAAATAGACGTATGAACCACAATCTGCCAGAATGCGCACTCGAAGTGCGAGCCTTGAACATCTCAATTTCACGAATCGCAGCCATACTGGTTGCTTTTTTCATTCTTTCGACATCCGCGGGAGCGCAGGGAACGAGGGAGCTTTTCAATGGCCGCCCTGTCGCAGCCAGTGAAGTCCTCGTCCAGCTTCGGTCTCCCCAGGCATTGCAGGCCATCGTCCAGCAGGAAGACATCGTCAGCACCAGGCGTGTTGGGAACGGCAGTCTGATCCTGCTTCGTTCGCGCAGCAGGAGCGCCGCCGATCTGGTGCGACGACTGAACGCGAATCCTTCGCTTGGCCTCGTCGAGCCGAATTACATATTGGAGGCGGTGACCACTCCGGTCGACACATTTTTCAATCGGCAATGGGGCCTTTTGAACACCGGCCAGGCGATCCTAGGCGTGACGGGAACTCCGGGGGCTGATATTCATGCTCCTTCCGCCTGGGATGTTTCGACGGGTTCCAGAGCAAACGTTGTCGCGGTTATCGATACTGGCGTCGACTACAACCATCCGGATCTGGAAGCGAATATCTGGAGCGCGCCATCACCCTTCACTGTGACGATTGGCGGACAGCAGATCAATTGTGCTGCGGGCACTCATGGATTCAACGCGATCACCCGCACGTGCAATCCCGCGGACGATCACGGTCACGGGACCCACGTGGCCGGAACCATTGGCGCCATCGGCAACAACGCGACCGGCGTTACGGGCGTCAACTGGACTGCAAGCATCATGGGAATCAAGTTCCTGGACTCGACCGGCTCCGGCACCACAGCGGATGCGGTCGACGCGATCAATTTTGCAGCCCAGGTGAAGCAGATTTTTGGGTCCGCAGCGAACATTCGGGTTGTGAACGCAAGTTGGGGTGGAGACGCCTTTACTCAATCCCTGCTGGACGCCATTCTGCTCGCGAACACAAACAACATGCTGTTTGTGGCGGCGGCCGGCAACTCGAATTC
>CAZIPZ010000054.1:0-10129 GCA_964541075.1 uncultured Solibacteraceae bacterium
TCTATCTGGCCAAACGATCTCGTTCGGTTACTTCATAATCGGTGAGAAATGCGGGTTAGGGCCGACGTGTCTATAAAAATAGCTATTCTGGCCCTCAACGGCCCTCTTTCGCAGATTCGAAGCTTCGATTTTTTCCAACTGCACAATATCGACCGTGACCAACGCGCCCGCGCTTAGGAATTTCCGCGCCCAACCATCGATCCCACTACTCGTGAGAAATCCGGGCTAGCAGTACGCGAATGGGTTTGTTGAGTTTTTTGCGTTCGCTATCCAAGATCGTCCGTTCAAAATTCGAAGTCACGGCCGCAACGCGCCCAAAATGGATAGTTATAAGGATAAAGCGCCGGCGGGTGTGGACCTATAAATACTTCCAGAACTGACGGTTTTCGTTAGAGTTAATCCGAACATCTCTTCACGTACTCGACCTTGGGCGTGCGGAGCTTGAGTGTTGAAAATGCGACAGATTGTCGGAACCATGTCGCGGCGGTCTACCACGCGATTCGTGGAACCCTGTCGAAAGTCCGGTCCCCACCATATCGAAGCGGATCGATGACATTGGTAGAAACCAAGGCTGTGATGAAGCTCACCGTAAATGTTAGGCTCGTCGTCGCGGCCAAACTCAGGTCGCACCACAATAGACGTATTCCTTGAAAAGTACGGATCACTTTTGACGAATTCGACGATCCTCGCGATCTGCCGATCTGTCGTCCGGTGAACATCAAGGTAATCCAGATAGCCGAGGCTCCGATGGGCAACATCATGCCCCACTTGATGGACAACGATGACCTTAGGCTTGAAATATCGCAGAATGTCAGGAACCAGGGAAAAACTCATCGCGTCTCCCAAGCTTGGATCGCCTGGCGCGGCATCGCCCTTCAGTCCAATCTCCCAAGCGCGTGCACGACAAGTCTCGGCCGCGAAAGCCTCCAAATCGCACCGCTCCCGGTGAGATAAATCTATTCCGGCAAATTCACTGGCGATGGCATGGGAGGGCGTTGCGGTGAACATCGCAGAGTATACCTGCTGAGTTGTGATCGAAACCGGCGACATCCAACGGACGGCTTCAGGATGTTTCCAATGACGATATCCATTGACGCTCTTAATGAACCAGTAGTTGACGGCACGATCCTGGTGAGCAGCGCGAATGTGGCTCAGCAGAGTCGGACTGACCGAATGACTATTCCCTGTAAGCAGCTCCCTGGAACAGTGTTCGTGGTCGGTGACGGTTTCATTGTGGTCTTCCGTAAATGTGAAACCCTCTCTGATCAGGCGCCCATATCCTGCTGAATCTCGAGTTTCGACCTGCCAATCCTGCTTTCGAGATCCGCCGCCGTTAATGATCCAAATCAGATGTTTTGTTTTGAAAGGATACGTTGTTTCCGGAACCGCAGCGAAGGCGGAAGCATCCCGGCCGGAGATGGCGACGGTTGAGAGGGCGCTGCGCCCGAACGCGCTGAAGAAATCTCGTCTGTTCATGGCATGACCCTGCAACAGTGTTGCCGGCGCCAGTTTGATGGTGACTAGAAAATCAGCTCCGGAACACCTGAATTCTCACTAGTGCGGGCGACTCCCGTCTTGATAGCCGCCTCACGAACCGCTTTCGCCACGCGCGGCACGACCCCTTCGTCGAAAATACTCGGAATGATGTGATCTGCGCGCAGTTCCTTGGCCGGAATAACGGATGCAAGAGCCTCGGCCGCGGCAACCTTCATAGGCTCGTTGATTTCACGCGCGTGGCAATCCAGCGCACCGCGGAACACTCCTGGAAAAACCAGCGCATTATTAATTTGATTTGGATAGTCCGACCGTCCCGTCGCTACCACTTTAGCGTAACGCTGCGCTTCCTCGGGCATGATTTCCGGAACAGGATTAGCGATCGCGAACACCATCGGATCCCGCGCCATTTTTCGAATGTCCTCGGCATCAATGATTCCAGGTCCCGAGAGGCCGAGGAAGAGGTCAGCGCCATTCATTACATCATGTATCGTCCCCTTTTCATTGTTGGGATTGGTGATGCGCGCAAACCATTCCTTAACCGATGTCATGCCGGACTCACGGCCCCTGTAAATAACACCGCCCCGGTCGCATGCAACGATGTTCCGGACACCCCGGCTCATGAGTATTCTGGAACATGCGACGCCGGCCGCGCCGGCGCCGGCGACGACGACTTTGAGGTCTTCAATCGATTTGCCGACAACTTTGACCGCGTTCAGAAGCGCCGCAAGCACTACAACAGCGGTGCCGTGCTGATCATCGTGAAAGACGGGGATGTCAATCTTTGACCGAATGCTTTCTTCGATTTCGAAGCATCGAGGGGCGGATATGTCTTCAAGATTGATCCCGCCAAAGACAGGTGCGATGGAGCGAACGATTTCCGTCAGCAGCACAGGGTCCTTCGTATCCAGCGCGATTGGGAACGCATCAATGCCGGCGAGCTGCTTGAACAGGAGAGCCTTTCCTTCCATGACGGGAAGCGAGGCTTTTGGGCCCAGGTCACCCAGACCCAGCACTGCCGTTCCGTCAGTGACCACAGCGACAGTATTGTGCTTGATTGTGTATTGAAACGCCTTGTTGGGATCACGGGCGATTTCGGTGCATACCTGCGCCACGCCAGGCGTGTACGCTAGCGAAAGGTCCGACCGTCCCTTGATCTCGAGCTTGGATGCGACCTCGATTTTCCCGCCCTGATGCACCAGCAGCGTTCTGTCTTTGACCGATACCACCTCGACTTTGGGCATTTTGCGAAGTTGCTGGACCAGAGACGCGGCGGCGTCTTGCGAGCCGAAATCTGCGGCAATTTCGTGTTCAATGCGGCGTCCGAACTTTTTTGCGGATACGGCGACAATGGCGCCGGAGCGCCGGATGGCGGCGCGAACCCGATTCATCCCCTGTCGGTCGCCGACCCGCACTCGAAAAAGAATAGAAAAAAAACTGCCTTTGCCCGAATCTTCCTCGGTTTTGGCCTTTGTTGCGGAGACGAGCCGGGCTTCAGACACTCTCGAAAGCTTCACACTGGTGGACATATGATTACGACCTACGCGGCTAAAATTCGGATGGCAGGATACCGAAGTGAATAAAGATGGCGCAACTTGTTATTCGAAAACACGATAGCAATTGGATCGGTTACTGCTCGGCTGAACCGTCCCGTCAGGCTTTTTACACCAGGTTGACGAGTTCGTCAAACCTCTCTATCAAGAAATCTGGAGGATCGCTGTCGAAGGTTTCAGGAGCATATCCGTATGTGACTCCGCAGGTCGTAATCCCAGCGTTGCGGCCTGTCAATACGTCAACAGATGAATCTCCAACGATCCAGGTTTTCTCGCGCAACCCTTTCGTGTCGGACAGTATCTGATAGACGCCTATGGGGTCTGGCTTCTTCCGGTCGAAGCTATTCCCTCCATAAACGGCGGCGAAACGGTCGTAAATGCCTAAACCGTCCAGCATCGCACAACTGAAGTGCACTGGTTTGTTGGTCAACACTGCCAAGTTGCAGTCCGCCAGACGATCCAAGGTCTCCCGAACCCCCGGGTATAACACAGTGTTATCCAACATGTGGGCGCGGTAATAAGATAGGAACAGTTGAAGCCCAGCTTGAACGTTCTCTTCTGTTGCGGCGGCGGCCAGCGCTCGCCGGATGAGCATGAGCGCGCCGTTTCCTATGAAACGGGCAATCTCTTTTTCCGTCAAAGCAGGCAGGTCGAATTGATGTCGAATGTGATTAACGGACGCCGCGAGATCTGTCTTGGAGTCTACGAGGGTGCCGTCCAGGTCAAAGATCAAAACAGGCCGCACCCAAGAATAATAGCATCGGAACAAACACCCTTATGCTTGAGGAATTGATCCGCAGGGAATTCAATCGCTGGGCTGAACAAGGCCGTGGGCGCGGTATGGAAAAGAACCATTGGGAAACCACGCGCCAGATCATCGAGACGATGAACATCGGCAATCATGACAATGTCATTGACCTGGGATGCGGCATCGGATGGGCGACTCGTGTGCTCGCACAAAAGGCATCGCGGGGCCTCCTCCTTGGAGTCGATCTATCGGACCGCATGATTGCGCAGGCTTGCACGAGTTATCGAAATCCGCCGAACGTCCTGTTTCTTGTGGCGGATGCCCCTCGAATCCCTTGCCGCTCCGACTTCTTCAACGCCGCACTCAGTGTTGAATCCATCTACTACTATCCCGACCTCGAAGGTGCGCTGCGGGAAGTGTGCCGGATTCTCAAACCGAGCGCGAAAGCGTATTTTTTGATGAGCTATTACAAGGAGAATCCGTACGGCCACGACTGGGCGAAGTACATCGACATCCCCGTTCATTTGCTTGGCGCCGAGGACTACGTGGGATTGCTTTCCAGAGCAGGATTCCGTTCTGTAAGCCATCGTCGAGTGATCGACTCCAGCCCTGTGCGGGAAGATTGGACGCCGACAAGATGGTTTCAGACCAGGCAGGACCAAAGCCGGTTTCAGGCCGAGGGAGCTTTACTGCTGACTGCGGAGAAGTAGAATTGGCGCAATTCCTTAAACGAACTCTTTTTCTTTCTCGAATCGAATCCTGTCCTCTTCGACAAATTCCTTCACCACCGGGTGATCGCTCGCGTATAGCTCCTCCATTGTGCCGTTAAATACAAATTTCCCCTGATGCAACAAAGCAACATGGTCGGCGACTTTCTCTGCGCAATTCGCAATATCGTGGGTCACTACCATCTGAGTGAGTCCAAGGCGTCGTTGCATCTTTCGGACAAGTTCATTGATCGTTTGTGACATAAGCGGATCGACCATAGTGGTGGGCTCGTCATAGAGAATCGCCTGCGGCTGCGCGGCCAAGGCTCGGGCAATCGCCACCGCGCGCTTCATGCCAGTGCTGAGTTGGCTCGGCATCAGTTCGGCAAGGTCTTCAATCTCGACCAGTTTGAGTTTCTCATCCACGATGCGAGCAATCTCCTCCTCGCTGAGCCCGACATCATTCAAGGGAAAGGCAATGTTCTCACGAACTGAAAGGGAGTCGAACAGCGCCCCCGATTGAAAGACCAGTTGCACTTTTTTCCGCACCTCGCTCAGTTGCGTCTCGGTCATATCCGTGATGTCCTGGCCATCAACGATGATCCTTCCGGCATCCGGTTTCAAAAAGCCTACGACGTGAGTCAGCATGACGGTCTTTCCGACGCCGCTTGGTCCCAAGATCGCAAACGTCTCACCCTTTTGTACGCCAAAAGAAACGCCGTCGAGCACCACTCGTTCCCCGAACGCCTTATGCACATCCACGAATTCGATGAAATACCCCACGTGCCTATTGTAGATTCGGGAAATCATGAAAGCCATTCGATACCTTTTATTCCTCGTGCTTGCCCTACCGGTAAGCGCAACCGCACAGGAACTTGTATGGGCGGCTGATGCGGAGGGCGGCGCCCCCTACGTGTTTCCGGATCTACGGGATCCCTCCAAGATTGTGGGATTTGAAGTTGATCTCGCGTCGGCTCTCGCCCAACGAATGCGCCGCAATGCCCGATTCGTACAGAACCAGTGGGACGGACTTGTTCCCGGACTCGAGCGTGGCGAGTATGACGCCGTCATCAACGGCGTTGAAATCACGCCGGAGCGGGCCGAACGGATCAACTTCTCAACGCCCTACTATTACTCCACCCTTACGATGACGATTCGGGCGGACGAACCGGACATTCAGCGCCCGACCGACCTTGCAGGAAGAACGGTGGGCACATTGAAGGCTTCTTTTGCGGAAAAGTACCTTCGCGACATCGGGGGCGTGGAAATTCGAAGCTACGACGGGCAGGTTAATCCCTATGTCGACCTCGGATTAGGGCGACTGGACGCAGTTGTGATGGATACGCCGATCGCGCTTTACTATGCAACCAGTTCACAGGTCAAAAACATCGATATCGAAGCCGTTCGCATGGCTTTTGGCATTGGCATCAGAAAAACCGACCCCTCACTGCTTGCGGAAGTGAATGCCGCACTCGAAGTCATGAAACAAGACGGGACGTTGAGTCGTATTTACCGGGATTGGGGCATTTACAACATCGCCACAGCCCAATATTTCGGCGATACATCCCCGGCCACAAACGACGAGGCGGTCCGCTATAACGATTACCGAAGCGCGATGCAGGCAAACCGTTCCTTCAAGGACAGAGCACGGCAGTACTCGGCCTATGTCCCGCTACTGCTCGAAGGCGCCCTTGTCACGCTTGAAATCTCCTTCGCGTCCATGATGATTGCTGTCGGCCTCGGTCTACTTCTTGCAGTGCTTCGCATTTTTGGACCGCGTCCGGTTTCGTGGATGATTGTTGCGTTCATCGAGGTTGTTCGCGGCACGCCTTTGCTCATCCAACTTTTTATTATTTTCTATGGGCTGCCTTCTCTCGGAATTCGCCTGTCCCCTTTTTGGGCTGCGGTGGCGGGACTTGGGCTCAACTACGCTGCATATGAGGCCGAAAACTACAGGGCGGGCATTCAATCGATTCCGCGCGGACAACTCGATGCTGCGCTAGCATTAGGGTTCACACGGACTCAAACGATCCGAAAGATCATACTTCCGCAGGCGATCCGCCTTGTCATTCCCCCTGTGACGAATGATTTCATCGCGTTGCTGAAGGATTCATCGCTCGTGTCTGTCATAACAATGGTCGAGTTAACCAAGATGTATGGACAGCTTGCGGCATCGAACTACGACTACATCGGAATCGGTCTACTTACCGCTTCAATCTATTTTTTGCTTGGACTGCCGATCGCAAGGCTTTCGCGTGTGCTTGAAGCGCGAATGGCTTATATGAAAGTTTAACTGGGGTGGGTCTTGCCGGCCCGCGGGCAAAATCAGCGGGTGATCATTTGGTAGTTGAAGTAAGCAACTCGGTCCCGGCCACCTTTCTTTGCGACGTACAGAGCCTGATCCGCGACACGAATGAGGTCTTCTTTGGTGAGAGCATTGATTGGAAAATTGGAGACGCCGATTGATGCTGTAATGTTGCCGATTCCGGAAAATTGTTCAGCTCCAATCCGCTCCCGGATGCGATCCGCCACCTGAACAGCGCCGGGCAAAGGCGTCTCGGGCAGAATCACGGTGAATTCCTCGCCTCCGTAACGCGCAGCGAAATCGATTTCCCTGCAACTTGTTCGAATCGTTTCTGCAACAGTTCGAATCACCAGGTCTCCGCTCGGATGTCCAAAACGATCGTTGACCTCCTTTAAGAAGTCCAAGTCGATGATAAGCAGCGACAGAGTATGGTTGTGGCGTTGCGCCCTGCCAAACTCCACGGAGAGAGTCGATTGGAAAAATCGATGATTTGGAAGACCCGTTAAATAGTCGGTTCTCGCACGATGTTCAACCTCCTCAAAGAGCTGCGCATTCCGGAGCGCATTCGCCGCTGTGCTGGCCAAGACTTCAAAGAAGCGATGATTGGCATCCGACAATTGACGCAGCGGCGCCGAACGAACGCAAATCACTCCAAGAATTGCGTCCTGAGCAATCATGGGCGCAGCAATGATTCCCTTGTGTTTTTCATCATTCGGAATAAACACCAGCGCGCGATCCTTGTATGCCGTCTGTACCGCCGGATACTCATTGACATCAATTTCTACATTCCTCAACTGGGGATCCGAAGACTGGACGAGCATCTGTCCGGTTTGCCTTTCTGAATCGAGGCGAATGACAGAACATTCCGCCGCCCTCAGCATTTCACACAGGCGGGACACAACAGCCAATAGAACTTCGTCACTCTTCAGCGACGACGACAGAGCCCGCGTGATATGCGACATCACCTCAGCGTTTCGGTTTTCTTCCAGGAGAGCCGCGGAGAGCTTCGCATTGTCCTTCAGCCTGTCCGACAAGAAAATGTAGAAGACCGAAACGACGAAAAAAAGCGCGAGCGTCAAGAATCGCTCAATGTCTACGTCCACCTGGGAGCGAAAAAGCCGAAAGTAAACGAAAGTTCCATACAGAAGGCTCACCACGAACAGCGAAAACAAAACCAAGCGAAGGTCCCGCCACAGCAAAGCAAGTACAAATACAGCCAGCAGGGCCACATAAAGGTATGTTTCGGGCCCACGCAAGAGGTAGAAGGCGCCGGAAACGAAAACAAGGTCCATCCCGGCAATAACCTTTTGAACGTTCGGAAGCTCGAAACTTCGTCCGGGAATGAGACTGATGGCAATATTTGAAAACGTAAAAGCCAGCACGTATACGAAGACGAGCAAAAAATTCGGTTGGCTCAGATAGCTGAATAGAGTCAAGTAGGAGGCCAGAATTATAAGAAGCCACCGCAGCGATAGATGCGCCCTGCGATGTTCCGTCGGAAGATGAAGTTCCAGCTTGTCGTCTGTTGGCATTACTGGCCTGTCGATATTCGACGTATGAAATTGTCGATCATGGTCAGACGATTTTTTGGAATGTCCAGCTCGGCCGCATTGAGTCTAAAATCAATCGCTGGTGAATTTACGGGATTCTAACAGGAGGGCTGGTTGAAATTCATGAACTTTTCACGGAAGAGCGCCCCTTCCGTTGTCCGGATCGGTTCGGTTTTCGGCGATAGCTGTTTCGACGTAACAAAAGCGATCGGGGACGACCTCCTGGAATTTCCACGCGTCGTATTCACACTCGAAGAAGTGCTTCATGTAAAGGACGGCCTCTCGTCGCTTGAAGAGCAGCTTCGCACACTTCAGCGATCGTCAAGCGGCATCCATACGTTTTTGTTCCAACTTTCCGAGGCAACAATTCACGCACCCCTTACACGTCCCAAAAAATTGCTCGGAGTCGGTCTAAATTACAAAGATCATGCCGCGGAAATAAAAGCAGCAATTCCCAAGGAGCCTCTTCTGTTCGGAATGTATTCGAACGCAATCATCGGCCCCGAACAGGCCATCGTACTTCCACAAATGAGCAGGCAGGTTGACTACGAGGCAGAGCTTGCCGTTGTCATTGGAAGACGCGCGCGTCATGTTCCCGTTGAAACGGCTCTCGATTTCGTCGCCGGTTACACGATCGTGAACGATGTTTCTGCGCGCGATCTGCAGTTCTCCGATAGCCAATGGCTCCGCGCAAAATCGTTTGATACGTTCGCACCGCTAGGACCATATTTGGTGACGAAGGAAGCCCTAGGCGACGCAGGCGACCTCGATATCGAACTGCGCTTAAATGGGGTAACCCTCCAGAAGTCGAACACACGGAACCTCATTTTTAAGGTGGCGGACCTCGTGTCCTACATTTCCAGAGTGATGACCCTGGAAATTGGAGACGTGATCGCAACTGGAACGCCGGGCGGCGTGGGCTTCGCGAGAAACCCTCAGGTCTTCATGAAGCCCGGAGATGTGGTCGAGATAGAAATCGAAGGAATAGGAATTCTTAGGAATCCTGTAGTTGATTTCGACTGACCAGGCTTTCCACAGCGTCCACCAGATCCTGAATCCGGAAGGGTTTTCGAATAAACCTTACTCCCTCCTGCATAAAGAAGCGCTTCGTCTGGGCATTCACCACATCGCCCGTTACGAACAAAAATCGATGCTGCAGTTCCGGATTTAACGACTCAATGAGCCGGTAAAGCCGCTGACCACTGATGCCCGGCATACGCTGATCGCATACAATCGCGTCAAAGTGCACCTGCTTCAATTTTTCAAGCGCGTCGGCGCCGGAATACGCCAGTTCGACCCGAGCACCCTGGCGGGTCAACACATCGAACATCAACTCCGTGATGTGAACTTCATCGTCGATGACAAGGATCGATTTTCCTCGAATAGCGGCGCCGATGGAACTCTTGATCGGTCTTATCTGCTCTCGGACGGCTTCATGGCGAATGGGAAGCTCAATGGTGAACGTCGAGCCCGTTCCGAACGTGCTCCAGGCGTAGAGTTCCCCTCCATGGTCCTTGACGATCTCCGCACAGATGCTCAAGCCAAGCCCTGTGCCGCGATGCTTCTCTTTTGTCGTGAAGAACGGATCGAATATTCGAGCCATATCCCGGGCGTGAATGCCGCTGCCGTTGTCGGTGACACTGACTTGGAGGCGGCCGCCCTCAACCGCCGAGCGAATATGTACGCGGCCCGGCCGGCGCTGAACATCCTCAATCGCATCTTCGGCATTGACCAGCAGATTGAGCAATACCTGCTCCAATTGATGCGGATCT
>CAZIPZ010000054.1:10139-20633 GCA_964541075.1 uncultured Solibacteraceae bacterium
GCTGGATCATTTGTTCGACCGAGAATTCTCGCAGCATCCGCAGGCGAGCGGCAGTTCGTCCAGCAGATCGACCGTCACCGTAATGTTGTCGACGCTGTCCTGATATTCGCGAAGCTGAACGACGTTTCGAACAGCGTCGTTCAGGTCAAACGCAACTCTTTTAGGCTCGGTCTTGGAAGCGAGGCTCAGGAAATTCTGAACAATTCTCCCGGCGCGTTCCGCCTGAATGAGAATGACCTCCATCATCCGTCGAGTTGATGAATCGAGCTCGGCTTTGCTCACCAGCTGCGCATAGCCGAGAATCCCAGCCAACGGATTGTTCAGCTCGTGCGCAACACCGGATACAAGCCGTCCGATTGCGGCCATCTTTTCCAGATGCACCAGCTGCCTTCTTAGCTGCACCTCATTCGTTATTTCAGCTGCATAGAAAATGTTCATACCCTGATCATTCAAGGGCAGGGTTTCGAGGTCAAAAATTCCGCGGCCCGGAACTTCGACTTCATGCTGTGGCAGGGTCTGAACGTTTTGAATATTAGGAAACAGCTCGTTGAACGCTGAATTGCTTAAGACGACTCCGCCGTCTTCATCAGTGATGGCGACGGGAACTGGAATCAAAGCGAAAAGAGTGGTGACGAGCTGTTTTGGGTCCAATGCGAGGCCTGTACCTTCCTTGGTCATCATGTGCTCCCTTCATGGGGACTTCTCTGAGACGGGCCGAATTGTCTTAGGAGGGCATCATCAATGCAACAAAAAAACTGTATTTTCTAGAAAGTCAACCGCACTCCATTTGCGGTATCCAAAATTCAAAAAAAACCTGTGCTTAGCCCTCGAAAACGATCGACGCCGCCACATCCAAAAACGCTGACGCGGCGAGCATCAGAGACTCTCACAACCTGCATACAGCCTGGATTGGGCACTTTCCGCACTTCCGAAGATCCCTCTTCCTTGGACAATCTCCGGCAATTCCCAAATGGCACAATGCAAAGTCGTACCGCAACGGATCATCGAAATGCAATTTCGACAAACTCCGCGTAATGTCGACCGCCATCGACCACCCTGGAGTCCGCATGTCGGTGAGACCGATGTAGCTCGAGATTCGTGCGATGTGCGTGTCCAGTGGAATGACGAGCTGTCTTGGCGCGACCCTCGTCCAGACGCCGCAATCGATACCGTCCTCGGGCCGGACCATCCACCGCAAATAAAGATTCAGGCGCTTGCATGCACTTCGATGCGAAGGCGCCGGAAATAGATAGTGGACGCCCAGGCGCCGCTTCAACTCTCCTTTTGGATAAAACTGCTCGTGCCCATATCCCAGGAGCGTCTCTGAAAAACGATCGAGCGCACTGCCGACATTCGAGTCCTGCTGCGAAAGCCCCGCTGCAAACGCGCCTTCAAACGACCCATGGTCCTCAAGAGTCCGCCTCATGATCCAGAACAAAACTCCAAGGTCGCGGGCGGTGTTGAAGCGATGATAGAACCTATCGAGCTTGCGGGCGTCGCTGGAGAGATCGAATCCGGCGATAAACTCCCTCGGCTTTGGTCCCAGATAATCTGCAATTTGTCGAACTGTTCTCAGTACGATTTTGACGTTGCCGTAAGCGAAGACGGCGGCGAGCAAGCCGACGATTTCGCGATCCGCCGGGTTGTCGTAAATGCGGACGAATTGCACCGGATCGTTGGCAAGATGGCTTTGTTTGGGAAAATTTTCAAGGAAGGCGTCCAGATGGCGCTTCAGCAGCATGGAAGGGATAAAACGTGGACGCGAGCCGAAGCCCGCGTCTGTAACCACATTTAGAGCTTACCGGGGAAAGCTCAGAGTCGGCTTGCTGCGAAAAACGTCGCTACTGGTTCCGGATGCCGGAGTCCGCGAGTCCGGAATGCGATTCCGCCGGTCATTATCCAAGGCAATCACGCCGCCGGAGGCTGCACCTGAGGGCGCGGCGGAGTCCGGCACGTTCTTTCGAACAAGCCGTACAACGCGGTTTCTCACCAGGGCCTCATCATTATTAACGGGCGGCAGCGGATATTCACCGGGCCGCACCAATGTCTTGCGACCTTCATCAAGAACCACTTCACGGTCGGAAAGACCGGCCGTCTCAACACTCACGCGTCCTTCCAGGCAACGAATCTCCGTAATTTGAGCCTCATCGACGCTAACCTCAAATATCGTGCCGCGCACCGCGATCAGCGCTGTGGGTGTGGTTACGCGGTAGGGATTGGGTTTCCCGCCCAGCCGCTGGATATAAAAACGAACCTTGCCCAGCATCATGTTCACGAGGCTTCTTAGATTCGGGGCCATGAAGTCGTCGATGGTCAGAGCCGAGTTCTCTGAAACAACCATGTAAGATCCATCGCCCAACTCGAGCATCAGCGTTCCGCCAGGACCGGTGCGGACTTCATCGCCGATCTGTACGCTTTTAGCAGCTGTCAAAGGAGCGAATTTCAAACCCGTTTGGGCTTTCCACTCCACTGGACCATAAACCGATGAAACCTTCATTGCTCCTTGCGCCAGCACGGCCGACGGAAGCAGAAGCAATAGAAGAACCGGCAGAAATTTTCTCATTTTTCCCCTTTTGCCAGGGCGCTCGAATCCACATGGATCTTGGTCGAGCCTGGAACGTCAATGCGGCGGAAATCCAATGCTTCCTGGAACAACCCAAAGCCGCTTCCCAGATCAGGCAATGGATGAACTCGTCGAGACGCCCGGAGCCGATCAAATATTCGCGAGTTCACTTCGCGTTCCGCCTTGTTTAGAAGATTTTCCAACGAATGAACCATTTTCTCGCAGTTCATTCCCGCCTTCTCGGCATATAACCCGAAATCGCGCCGAGCATCCTCTTTTGTCAGTTCCGCAAAACTGCGGCCTGTCGTCGCCTGAATGTAAGCAAGAGCGGCGGTTTCTCCCCATGTGATGGAGTGCTTTTCCGCCCAGCGCATTTCATCCGAGCGAACGCCGTACTCGCTTTCAATCAGATTCGCCAATTGAGCAGCGCCTTCAGAATCGACCGCCTGCCGATTAAGCTTCGCGATGGTGTTGGCGAGCGTCACAGTCAACGCGTCGCGACCTCCCCCCGCGAAAACGGGAGCAGCCGAAAAGAATGCGCAAATCAGAAGACCGAGAATGGTTCTTCGTACAGCCATATACTCTAAACCGCGGCCTATCTTATATCTAGATCTCACCGAAATCAATGCCAAGCCGCTTCGCCTTGTTGTAGAGAGAGCGCCGCTCAATGCCCAGAATTTCAGCAGCTTTCTTCTTGTTACCTCCGGTTTCTCTCAAAATCCGGATAATATGCTCCTTCTCCATCTGATCCAGAGAAGCACTGTCGACACGGTCCGCTTGGACGACAACAGGTTCCTTTGAGTCCGGGTCACCCAACTCCAGTTCATCGGCTTGGATAACGCCGGTGTCGTTGAACGTTACGGCGCGCTCCAACGCGTTCTTCAGTTCGCGGACGTTGCCGGGCCATGGATAGGCCTTCATTGCCTGAACCGCCGATGTCGCCAGCCGTGCGCCCTTGCCATGCTTTTCGGCGAACACCTTCAAATAGTGGGCTGCGAGCAGCGGAATATCCTCGGGTCGCTCTCTCAGGGGCGGCAGCGCAATGGTGAAAACGTTCAGCCGGTGAAATAAGTCCTCGCGAAACTGGTTGTTCTTCACCATTTCGCGCAGATCTCTGTTGGTGGCCGCGATCATTCGGATGTCGACCTGGATCGTTTCGTTCGATCCTACGCGGCGAACCTCACGTTCCTGAATCACCCGCAGAAGTTTCACCTGAAAGCTTAGCGACGTCTCTGAAATCTCATCAAGAAACACCACGCCGCCGGCAGCGTTTTCCAAGAGTCCCTTCCGCGTGCCGGCGGCGCCGGTGAATGCTCCTCGTTCATGACCGAAAAGTTCACTCTCGAGAAGAGTCTCAGTCAGCGCGCCGCAGTTGATCACCACAAACGGTCCCGAAGAGCGGGCGCTGTTGGCATGAAGAGCGCGAGCGATCAGCTCTTTTCCGGACCCGCTCTCACCGACGACAAGGACCGGCGCTTCGATCCGGGCGATCTTCGCGAGCTTCTTATAAATACCCACCATCTTCGGACTCGTCCCGATGATTTCGGTGGCTTCCGGAAGCGGGTCCATTGTCCAGGAGCCGGCGCCTGATGTTTGCACAAGCCTGAATTTCTCCTCGATACGATGGATAATGCCCAACATGTCGTCCACCACAAAGGGCTTGCTGATGTAATCGAAGGCTCCATTGCGAACCGCCCGGACAGCGGTTTCCAGGGAGCCGTGCGCAGTCATGATAATGACTTCCGACTCCGGGCTGATGCGTTTCATTTCTTCCAAGAGTTCAAGGCCGGAGTCGTCGCCGAGATAGATGTCGCTGATGAGAATGTCGTACCGTTCCTGCTTTATGGCCTCGCGGGCGTCCTCCCCCCTGGTCGCCAGGCGAAACGGATATGCTTCCATTTCCAGAATGGATCCCATCAGTTTGCAGATCGACTTGTCGTCGTCGACTACGAGAATCTTGGGCTTGGTGACGCTCACACTCTAGTTCGGAATCCACAATGTGAATACCGATCCCTTTCCCACTTCACTTTCCAGACCAATGTCGCCCCCGTGGCGGGCCGCGACTTCCTTAACAAAGGAAAGGCCCAGCCCGAACCCACTCTGATCGCGCGTTTCCTTATTGCCGCGACGATAAAACTTTTCAAAGACTTTCAGAGCTTCTTCCGGAGGAATGCCGCAGCCTTGGTCGGCGATTTGAAATCGTATCCGATCCCCTCCATTTGCAATCGCAATCCGGACACGGGTGTCCGACGGGCTGTACTTGATGGCGTTCGTGACGAGATTGGTCAGCGCCTGATAAAGGAGCAACCGATCCGCACGCACTCGCAAGGCGGACAGATTCCCCGGCGTTTCGATCACAATTCTTTTCTGTGACGCAACCGGATCGACGATGCTGAGAATGTCCTTGATCACCGGTTCAACCTCAAAATCGGTCTTCACGATCTGCTGACGCCCGGATTCGATGTAAGCGATATCAAGAAACGACTGAATTAACTGATTCAGCCGACTGCTTTCATCGATGATCGTCCCCAAGAACGACTTCCCTTTTTCAGAAACCAGGTCGTATTTCAGGAGCATGTCGCTATAACCGCGAATCGAAGTCAGCGGCGTCCGCAGTTCATGGGAGACCAATGAGACCATGTCGCTCTTCGCCTGGTTTAACTCATGTTGCGGCGTTGCATCGTGCATGCTTAAGACCACTCCAACATGAGATACCGGGGACAGCGCCACGTTGTAAAAATGTTTTCCAGTCCTGCTTGCGACGGATTGAAGCGTAAGCGATTCGTTTCTGGAAAGCACGGCGGCGAAGTCCGGCATGAAATTCGGTCTATCGAGCAGCAGGGAAAAGTAATCAGGTGCGAATGGCGGATCATCACTATAGCCCTCGAGCCGCTTCGCCGCTGGATTCTGATAAACAATGCGGCCAGCGGGATCGCTAACAATGATCACATCTTCGATGCTCCCGAGGACGGCGTCATTGAACGACAAGAAACGAACCAACTCGTCATTGAAGTAATCGACCGCATCCAGTCTCCAGCGCGAATTCTGGAGCGCGCCGGGATCGAGAAGCCTTTCCTTTTCCTGCTCCCGGCCGCGTGATTCCTTCTCGTAGGCATCAAGCGCGGAGAGCCACCCGTTGCGATCGGCCCCGGCGCGGGCTTCACTCTGGATTCGATGGCGAACCTCTGAATCGATACGGGGGGTGTTGCGTCCGGAGCGCTGCCCTTGATAGATCGCTGCCTCCGAAAGCCTTGCGATCTTTCTGTCCAGATCACGGTTGACGCGAACCATTTTCGCGACTTCGAGCGCAGGCAGCATGACGACGATAGCGCCAAGGAAAGGAGGAAATGGCAGCCACACGTTCCCGAACTTGAGCAGCATCCACGCCCCTACAACAACAGCAGGCCCAGCCAGGAGCGCGGCAATATAGAATGGCCGGCCTTCATAACGAAGGTCGCTCCACCACAAAGCCCAGATGAGCGCAGCCAGGGCCAGCAGGACGATTGCTTCGGGAGTTTCCGTTATCGTACGGCCTGCATACAGCGTCTCGATCGCATTGGCGTGGATTTCAACGCCGCTCATTCTTCTTCCCTGCTCGGCGAACGGTGTGAACCACTGATCCCCGAGACCTTCGGCTGTGGATCCGATCAATACGATCCGGTCTTTGAAGCGTGCGGAGTCTATCTGTCCATCGAGCACCTGCCACGCAGGGATGTGACTGAAACTCTCGTCGTCACCGACAAATCGAATATTCAGAGGTTGGGGACGCAAGACCGTCGCCGAGCCAATGTCCTGCTCGAAGTCGCCGATTGGGGCCATGCCCGCGCCGCGAAGAGCTTCGATGGAAAACGCGGAAAGCGCGATCCCGTCTGCAATCTTTGCAGAAAAGATTCGCCTGCTGATTCCATCAAAATCCGGATCGGCGTGCACATGCCCCATTCGGGTGTTATTCGAAATAAACTGCGGGTTCGGCTTTCGCCAGTGGTTGGATCCACCTGTCGGATCGATGCGGGCAGCCAGGACGACCGATTTCGCCTTCACGAGCGCGGCCTGAAGAGCGGTATCTCCTTCGTCCGATGTCTTGTCGTCCAGAAGAATATCCACGGCGATCGTGCGGGGACCGCCGCGTTCAACACGATCTACCAGTTGGGCGAGCTTTTCTCTGGACCACGGCCACGCACCCAAGCGACCTAAACTGTCTTCATCAATTGCGACGATGACTATTGGACTCGTCGGCTGAATCGGTCCTGCAAGGCGAAGGGTGAAATCGTAAGCCGCGGAATTGAACTGGGCGAAGTAGGTTGTCCAAGAGAGCAGAAGAATCGCGACTGCGACGAGGAAACTGGCGGCTCCTGCGCCAACAACATGTTTCATTGGCGGCGTATTATACAATGGAACTCCGATGACCTCACGTATTCGACTGATTCTGCTGATTCTTATCGTTGTTGGGCTCGCGGCCGTCGCTACCTCTATATACCTTCTTCTCACCCGTCCTCCCGATGACATACTGAAAGCATCCGGAACCATTGAGGCTACAAAGGTGGACATCTCCTTTCAAATCTCCGGAAAAGTGGAGGAACTCCTGGTCGATGAAGGACGGCCCGTGAAGAAAGGGGAATTGCTGGCTCGAATGTCTTCGGAAGAACTTGATGCGAGGGTCAGCCAGATCAAAGCCGCATTGGACGCCGTTCGGAATCAGGCGCTCCAACAGGAAGCGACGCTCGAAATGCGCCAGGGAGTCGTCGAAAACCAGATCCAGCAGGCGCGAAGCCAAGCGGACGCTGCGCGGCTTGTTGTGGAACGCCTACGCGAAGGCGGGAGACCCGAGGAAATTCGAGTCGGTGAAGCCGCGGTCGGTCAAGCCGAAGCTGAACTTGAACGCCGTCGCAACGACTTCGAGCGCATGTCCACACTGCTGGAACGAGGCGGCATTTCGCGGCAGGAGTATGACCCGGTTCGCGCAGCCTACATCGGCGCTCAAAACGCGGTAGAAGCCGCCCGCCAACGACTGACCATTACTCGCGAAGGCGTACGAAGAGAAGAAGTGGCGGAAGCGGAAGCGAGATTACGCGCCGCGCAGGCAGGAGTTGGAATTGCGGAGTCAGGACGAAAAGAAATCGAAGTCCAACAGCGTGGAGTGCAGGCGGCGCGCGCCCGCGAGCGCGAGCTTATCGCCCAACTCGAGGCCGCGGAGACCCAGCGCGCCTACACAGAAGCCCACTCTCCAATTGACGGAGTGGTGCTTTTGAAAAGCGTCGAATTTGGTCAAGTTGTCAATTCGGGCACACCTGTGGTCACAGTTGGAGACATCGAGAATCTCTGGATGAATATCTACATCCCGGAGACACAGACAGGTCTCGTGAAGCTGGGACAAACCGTGAAGGTCAAAGTGGATTCGTTCCCGGATCAGAACTTCACGGGAACGGTCACGTTCATTTCCTCGGAATCCGAATTCACGCCGAAAACCATTCACACGCCGGAAGAGCGTGTAAAGCTCGTCTATCGCGTGAAGGTGTCGCTGAGGAATACCGGACAAAAACTCAAACCCGGAATGCCTGCGGATGCGGAGATTCTGCTGTAAAGAATCCACATGATCCTCTCAGTCAAAGGTCTTACGAAGAAGTATGGTTCAGTCACAGCTATCGACAAACTTGATCTGGATATCCGTGAGGGAGAAATTTTCGGACTGGTCGGCCCGGACGGCGCCGGCAAAACCACAGCGATACGTTTAATGCTCGGCATCCTCAAACCCGACGCCGGCAGCGGCCGGGTAGGTTCTTTTGAACTCGATCGGCAATCCGAGTCCATTTCAACGCTTACGGGCTATGTTTCACAGCGGTTCAGTTTGTACGGCGAACTCACAGTGGAGGAAAATCTGGCGTTGTTCGCCGACATTTACGGCGTCTCCGAAAACGAGCGCAATCGCCGCGTTGACCGGTTGATGCAGTTCAGCCGCCTGGAGTCCTTCAAAACCCGCCTGGCGCGAAACCTCTCCGGCGGCATGAAGCAGAAGTTGGCGCTGTCCTGCGCCCTCATTCACACACCCAAGGTTTTATTCCTGGACGAACCCACAACAGGCGTCGATCCATTGTCCCGCCGAGATCTATGGCGTCTGTTGTTCGACCTTTGGCAGGAAGGCGTAACGATCATCGTTTCGACTCCGTACATGGACGAAGCGGAGCGCTGCAGTCGAATTGGATTTCTCGAGCATGGACGATTGATTGCGCTGGGCCAGCCCGACGATCTGCGCGCAGGCTTCCATGGAGCGATTCTTGAAATCCATGCGGCGGAAAAGTTTCGCGCCAAGGAAGCTCTAGCCGCCTACCCATACGTGAGGGACGTTAATCTTTTCGGAGAAGGTCTTCATATCATCGTCGACGAGGAGTCGGTTGACGCAGCCATGGAAGCCCTTCCATCGGCGCCGATCGGAGTACGATCAATAAAACGTATCGAGCCGACCATGGAAGACGTGTTCTTTCAACTGGTCCGAAGTTCCCAAAATGGCGAACTGGTCCGTTGAGGTTGACGGCCTTTCGCAAAAATTTGGCGACTTCGTCGCCGTCGACCACATTTCCTTCCGAGTCCGTGAAGGCCAAATCTTCGGGTTCCTAGGTCCTAACGGCGCGGGCAAATCGACGACAATCCGAATGCTCACAGGTCTTCTTCCGCCAACAAGCGGTGCAGGCCGCGTCGCCGGTTTCGATATCCTCCGGGAGCGCCGTAAGATTAAGCAAGCCATCGGATACATGTCTCAGAAGTTCTCGTTATATGAGGACCTGACGGCCCGCGAAAACCTCGCGTTCTTTAGCGGCGTATACGGCGCCGACTCCTACGATTGGGCAATGAAGGTCTGCAAACTCGAGACCGTCATGGATTCGTTGTGTTCGGGGCTCTCCGTCGGCGTCAGGCAGCGTGTCGCCCTCGCATCAGCCGTCGTGCACCATCCGAAAATCGTTTTCCTGGATGAACCCACTGCCGGCGTGGATCCAGCATCGAGACGATCGTTCTGGGATCTGATTTACGATCTCGCAGGTCGAGGCGTGACGGTATTCGTCTCCACTCATTACATGGACGAAGCGGAACACTGCGACTGGCTGGCGCTCATCGATGCGGGAAAAATCGTCGCCTCCGGCTCTCCTGCGGACCTCCGCACCCAGCACTTCCACGCACACTTGCTCGAATTGAATTGCGAATCGATGTTTCGCTGGATCGAAGATCTCGAAAAGTCGCCGGTAATTGAAGAAGTGGCGATGTACGGGAACAAACTTCACGTCACCACGGAAAATATCGAAATGGCGAGGGAAGAGATAATGAAGCTGGGAGAAAGCAAAGGTCTCAAAGTGATCACGCTTCGCGAAATAACGCCTTCATTGGAGGATATTTTTGTTTCGGTGATGACGCGTCAGCGGCTAGGATAAAGATGCCTTTTGCGCTTTCGCCAACGGAGGCGCATGTCTCTTGTCGAACTCTGCTTGACAGTTGCGATCATCTCAGCCGCCACAATGATCGCGGTCCCTTCTTTAGTTCATGGCCATGAGGACTATGTCCTGAGCGCGACTGCCCGGCGCGTGGCGGGGGAACTTCAGTCCGCTCGGCTTCGGGCCATAAACGGGAATCAGGACTGCCGGCTTCGCGTAGCTTCAGAATCGTCTTTTATTGTGGAATGCCTTGCTTCAATGTGGATAACAATCGAGTCAGTTGCGCTCCCCGCCGGGTTTAGCATCGCGGGGAATGGCTCTCCGCGTTTTCATCGTCTTGGCAACGTTTCTCCCGCAGCGACGATCACTATTTGGAACAGCGTGGGACGTCAACGGCGGGTTATCGTAAATGTTGCTGGACGCGTGCGAGTCGAATAGCTGCTGCGCCCCAACCTTGAGCTAGTTGGGTTACAAAAAAGGAATTGGATAGAGAACAATCTCGCGCAGGTCCTT
>CAZIPZ010000055.1:0-20367 GCA_964541075.1 uncultured Solibacteraceae bacterium
CAGTATTTGCGGGCGTTGCAGGTTAATCCATCCAATCCCGAGACACATTACAATCTTGCGGTGCTATACGAAGAGCAAGGTGAAATCGGCAGCGCAATCGACCACTTTACAAAGTTTCTCAACACCGGCTCCAGCGCCTATCCGGAAATCGCGCGCGAAGTAGAAAGAAAAATCGAAGAGCTTTCAAAGAAGAGAGAATGAGCATCGCCTTTCCATTGGCGGCGGGTGCTGCAGGCCTGGCGGCTGGATGGATGGTTTCGAAGGCAGTGGACAAGTTCACTCTGGAACGGACGTTGTCTACACACCAGGTCCAAACAACCGGAAACAAGAATATTGCGAGCCTGCTGGCGACGATCGGCTCAGGATTGCTGATCGCGGCGCTGGCTTTGAAATTCAAAACTGCCGAATTTCGATTCTTTACATACTCGGGATTGGCTCTCCTGCTTGTTGGAGTCACTGTATTCGATATTCGAAAACATGTGATTCCCCACGTGGTGACGGTGCCGGGAACGGTTATCGGCTTGATATGCGGCTCGCAGGCCCTGCCGCTTGGCCTTAAAGAGTCGGTGCTTGGACTAGTGATTGGCGCAGCCGTGCTTCTCGCGGCTACGATCGTGGAGGCCATTCGAAAAAAAGAAATTGGCGGCGGCGACTGGAAGTATGCCGCTATGATCGGAAGTTTTATTGGTCCGCAGCGAATAATCGTCGCCCTTGTTCTGAGCGGGATTTTGGGATTGTTCGGAGCGATTATCTTGAAGATGGCTGGTAAACATTCTGAACCGCAAGCACTCGGGCCCTGGCTCAGCGCAGGCGCGGTGGCTAGCATGCTCCTGCTAGGATGACGGCGGCCGTATGAAATTCACAGGAAGATACCGGTTTCGCCTCATCATCGGACTTCCGCTTGTCGTTATTTGCTTCACCCTGGCGGCCGGATTCTTTCCTCTCGGCATGCTGGACTATGTCCAACTGACTCCGGATCTCCGCTCACTGGTTCTAAATCTGAAACTCGCCGTCCTTTTGATTGCACTCGTTGCAGCGGCCGTTTCGGTGATGATGACGACCTACATCGTGAGACCCGTTGAGCGCATCATCAACGAGATCGAAGAACTGCCCGGGAGACGCGATCGGGACAATGAAAGCGACGATCGTTCCGAAGATCGTCGCATGGACGACGAGATCGACGGTCTTTCCAAGCTATACAACAATACGCTGGTCCCAATGAAGGGCTACCTGAAAACGGCAGACCTTTTTCTGCAAATGAGCGAAAGCATTGTCAGCTTGAATGCCGACGGCAAGATCGCCTTCTTGAATGCACCCGCGGCGCGGCTTTTTGGAATTGAGCGTCAGCATTACACCGGAAGGCACTACGAAGACATCTTTCCGAATTCCACACGCAATTTCGAAATCCGCGACCTGATTGAGGAAGCTGTTCAGAGTGGATCCGCAAGGAGCCGTGACATCCTTGTCTCGACGCTATCCGGACGCGACATGTATGTTCGCGCCACTGTTTCTCCGGCGACGGGACGACGACGGGAGTCCATCGGCGTCGTCATGCTCTTCCAGGATATCGAGGAACTCAGCCGGCTTCGAGATCAGCTTAGACGAATGGACGTTTTGGCTTCGATCGGCGGCACCATCACGGGAATGGCTCACGAGGTGAAAACACCGTTGGGGTACATTCGCGGGCTAGCCGAATTGCTGAAGGACGATCTGCCGAAGGACGCGCCGCAGCAAAAGTACCTGCATACCATTATGGAATCGATCGACCGGTTGAATGTGATGGTGGAAGAAATTTTGTCACTTGCAGCGGTGAAAATCGACGCCTCCGAAACTTACGACTCGTCAGTCATCGTTCGAGAAGCCCTTGCCTACGTTCGTGGGCTCGCACGGGAAAAAGATCTGCGGTTTGTCGAGGACTACACGACATCTCACATTAAAGCCGACCGGAACAAACTCATTGAGACATTCATCAATATTCTCAAAAATGCGTGTGAGGCAGCTCCAACCGGTGCAGCCATAAGCATTCGAACACGTTATGTTACTCTTGGCCAGATTCACGGCGAGAACGCTACGGTCATGATCGAATTTCACAACGAAGGGTCGTATATTCCCCCCGAAACGAAAGACCGCCTTTTCACGCCTTTCTTCACCACTAAAAAGAAGGGCACCGGGTTGGGGTTGGCCATTTCCAAACAAATCATTGAGGCGCACGGCGGCGCTATTCATGTTGAGAGCGATCCGAACAGCGGGACGTTGTTCCGCGTGCTGCTGCCCGCGAAATCGGTTTCAGAATCCCCCCAGCCTGCGGAAAGTGCGGCTAAATGAAGCCTTCCATCCTCATAGTCGACGACGAGGAAACATTCCGTTTCATCCTTCGCGAAGCTCTGACCAAACGCGGCTACGCCGTTGACGAAGCGGAAGACGCAGAATCCGGGATCAAGAAACTGCGGCAGCGTCCGTTCGATCTCATTCTGCTCGATATTCAGATGCCTGGGATCAGCGGGCTCGAAGCAATTCCGAAGTTCAAGGACATCGATCCCTCAGTAATCATCATCATGACGACCGCTCTGGGATCGAGAGATATGATTCTGGAGGCGATCGGACGCGGTGCATACGACTACTTCGTCAAGCCTTTCAAGATGGAGGAGATGGAGGTGGTTGTAAAACGATCACTGGAGCGCCGTAGAATGCAAATGGAAATCGACAGCCTGAAAGAACAAATCGGGCAAGCATTCCAGGTGGAAAGCATTATCGGGAAAAGCGGCGCCATGCAGGACATGCTGCGTCTGATCAGCAGGGTCGCAGGCACAACTGCAACAGTGCTTATCTGGGGAGAAACAGGCACGGGCAAGGAACTGATCGCGCGCGCTATCCATCAGAACAGTTCGCGGTCCTCGAAACCCATGGTGAAGCTGAATTGCGCTGGCATCCCGGAAGGACTGCTTGAAAGCGAATTGTTCGGCTTTGAGAAAGGCGCATTCACGGGCGCCATCGAGCGCAAGATCGGAAAGTTTGAACTTGCCGATCAAGGCACGATCTTTCTTGACGAGATTGGCGACATGAATCCCGGCGCCCAGGCAAAAATCCTCCGTATCCTTCAAGAGATGGAATTTGAGCGGCTCGGCGGAATCAAGCCTATCAAGATCGATGTGCGAGTCATTGCAGCAACGAACCGCGACTTAACGGACGCCGTAAAAAAAGGCCTCTTTCGTGAAGACCTTTTTCACAGACTGAATTTGTTTTCAATTCACACGCCTCCACTCAGACAAAGATTGGAAGACATACCCATACTCGCCGCGCATTTTCTTAAGGAGGCGAATGCACGCTTTGGTCAGAATGTCCGCTCGATAACAACAGAGGCCATGGCTTATCTGATGAAATACGAGTGGCCCGGCAATGTTCGTGAATTGAAAAACACCATTGAGCGAACAGTCCTGATTACGGACGGTGACGCCATGGCTTCAAAGTTTCTTCCACCGCATGTCACAAAACAGGTTACGGACGAGACGCTCCGAACAACACCTGAACTTGAAACCGACCTCGCCGCCACCATACGCAATGTCGAGCGGCAATTGATTGTCGACGCTCTAGAGCGGTCGGAGGGCGTACAGCGAAAAGCAGCCAAACTGCTCGGCGTAACCGAGCGGGTGTTGTGGTACAAGATCAAGAAACACCAGATCGACGTGGCTGGAGAGTCCGCTCCGGAAAATCTTGAAGAATCCGGGATCGAAGACGAAATGTCCTGAGCTTAGGCTACAACGATTGTAGATTTTGAAGGCGGGCCCTACCAAGTTCGTAGATCTCCATCTCCCGAAAACACCTAACCTGCTGATAACGTTGACGGCGGAATTGGGCACACAATTGCCATCCGCAGCGGGGATAGGTTCACGCTACAGGAGTGGGTGCGCCAGAATATGAGAGTAAGAACAACAGGGTTCACGCTGATCGAGATGGCCGTGGTGCTGTCCATCATCGCCACCTTGGCGGCCGTGTTGACACCGCTGATCATAAACTACATTGATCAGGCGCGAGTTGTTCGCGCGACTGCGGATGTAAAAACGCTCGCTGACGCCATACGCCTCTATCGGAGAGACACGGGACGCTATCCAATTTATTCTTCATCAGCCAACGCCAGCGCCGACACCGCTGCGGCTCATATGCTGATTGGATCTGGAACCGCACCAGCCCTTGCAGGAACTTGGGCGGCCTTCACAACAACGACAGATCTGACTCTGTCTTTGAACGTGAATCAACTCGGACTTTCGACCGGAGCGCAGGTTCCAAACATCAGCCGCGTCGCTTTCCGTGGCCCTTATATCGGAGCAGTGGATCCCGATCCCTGGGGCAACCGTTACATTGTCACCGCGACCAACCTCAGAGTTGCGTCAACGAATTGGGCCTTTGTCGTATCCGCAGGCCCGAATGGAACAGTCGATACCAGCCCAGGCCAGGCAACCACAGGCGGCTTCACGACCTCCTCTGACGACCTCGTAGGCATCATCAATTAGTCCGATTCGCCATCAGTCAACCCCAGGCTTGCAAAGACCGAATAAACAGAAAGAATGAAGTTATTTTTTCTGCTTTTGACGACTCAGTCTATCAACCAAACGCGTAGATGGTGCGCAGCCGAGCACTACATGAATTGTAGAAAAAAGATGGACTTCCCGTCGCAAGTCGCTGTTTCCAAATGATTTTAAACATGGGCGTCGAATTGCTATATGGCTCGCGTGACACAACGGGACACAGTTGAGCGAATCTTTAGGAGCGATCGAGGAGTAGCCACTTCAATGATTGAAGCGGTGGTCGTGCTGGCGATCAGCGCGATCCTTGCCTACGCCGCGCTTCTTTCGGCAATGGATAACATCGAGGACGCCAGGGTGTCTCGCGCGATAACCGACACGCAGGAGATCGGCATCGCCATTCACAGCTTTATGCGCGATACAGGTTTTGCTCCGGCATTTACAGCCGGTGACGCGCGCACGCCCGATGATCCTGTTTTTCTCGTTCTCGAGACGGCGGGGAGCAATCCGACTGCAGATGAGGCGTTACATTGGCCAACCGACCTGCAAGATCGGGACAGCCTGGAAAATCAGTTGATCAAGAATAGGCCCGGAAATTCAGCAATCCCTTATCCGCGAGTTGGGGAAATTTCGTGGGCTCGCTACAAAGGATGGAACGGGCCGTACGTCGCAAAAATGCCGTCGTCGGATCCTTGGGACGACAAGTATCTTGTGAACATCCAAATGATGACTCCTCAGGGAATCGAGATGGCTGACAGCACGCTCACTATGGAAGTCGGGCAGCGTGCGGCCGTTTTCGTAATCTCAGCGGGACCGAATCGGGTTTTGGAAACCAGGTTTGATCAAGTTGCGGATTCGTTTGCCCCGGCGGGTGATGACATCATTTTTAGAATTCAATAATAATTGCAGGACCAACTACGAGGAGACTTCAATGAAGAGCAATAAAGGTTTCACGCTAATCGAACTTGCGGTAGTGCTGGCGATCATCGCTGTACTCGCCGCTATCCTGACTCCGATGGTCACAAACTATATCGACCAGGCGCGCATTTCGCGCGCGACTGCGGACACACGCACGATCGCAGACGCGATTCGTCTGTTCAAGCGCGATACGGGTTTCTATCCGTTGTATGCCACCCTTGCCGATGCGCGCGCGGCGACGGCCTTCCCTCATAAGCTGGTTGGACCTGGAACGAGTCCGACGGACGGTCATGCCGATTGGTCAGGATTTACGACGACTTCGGATCTTGCAACAAAACTCAATACCAACTTCGGACTCTCGACAGGCACTCAAGTAAGCAACCCCGGGCGCTCGGCATTCAGAGGTCCTTATCTCGGAGTCCTGGATGCGGATCCATGGGGCAACACCTTCGTCGTGACGGGCACGAACTTGAACGGTTCCACTGATCGCGGATTTGTGGTCTCTGGTGGACCTAACGGAACTCTGGACACGGACCCGACGCAGGGCAGTTCAAGCTTCGCCGTCTTGAGCGACGACATCGTCGCTACGATTAATTAAGCTCCCGTCTTTTCAGAGTCTCCTCGAGCGCAAAGGACACACGTCCTTTGCGCTCTTGTATTCAGCGGCATGTCCAGGCGCGTTGCAACTGGAAATGGACTTCAGGTTCGTGGACTATCCCAGAATCCGCTTCCACCATGATCCGCCTTTACCCATTTGAATCTGAGTAATAAGCGTTTCGATAGAAGACCTTAGAGTGTCAAGTGCTCCAGGAGTTTCCAGAGAAGGAAGGCAGTCCGCAGCCCCGTACTTGAGCATCGTCCTAGCTTCCGCTTCGGATGGGCAATTCACAACAATAACGCGTGTTCCCAGTGCATGACAGGCGCGGACCAGCGCTGGAGCATCGGATGTGGATCCCGCCAATGCGGTGTAATCGATAACCGTTACCGCCGGAACGTGCCAATGAACGCGTTTGATGAGATCCGGAATGCTGCATCGCATTGAAGTGAGCTTCATTGCGGCAAACGGAGGTTCAAGCAGGTCGCAAACGGTGTCGCCAGCCGCCAACAGTATCCGCTCGTCACCAGCCTGGGCAACGCTCTGGATGGTCGGTCCAATCACTTTCGCTCCCAGCTTTTGGATGTCATCGAGCATTTCTCCGGCCTTTGAATACCGTTTGGACCTGACTGCCGTGGCGCGCTCAATGATCTTCTTGAACTCAGGGAAAATCGACGGCGGCAGCGTGTTCAGGTCCATAGGAAACTCGCCGCCAAGCATCTTGTAGAGGACGACTCCCGCAGAATAAATGTCGATCGTGGCGTCGAATCTGCCCGACGACACTTCGGGAGCAATATAGCCGGATGTGCCTGCGGTCATGGTGGAAGTCCGACCTGTGGACTCTACCGCGTATGCGATTCCGAAGTCTGTCAGCACACCGTCCATTCCCGAGCGCAACAGGATGTTCTGCGGCTTGACATCGCGATGGATCACCTCCCTGGAATGAGCATGAGCAATCGCCGCCAGGAGTTCTTCCATCAGTGACACCACCTGGCCTGGCTCGAGCGGCTCACCCTTAAGCCTGTTCATGTAGGTTTGCAAGCTGCCCTGTTCGATATAAGGCATGACGATGCAGAGACCCTGCGGATCCACAAGCGCATCGAGAATTTCCATCACGTACGGAAACGGCTGCAATTGACGGAGAACGGCGGCTTCACGGCTATAGAAAATAAAGGCGTCCTCAGGTAGAACCTTGATAGCCACGGGCCGCCCGTCCTGTGCGTATCGCGCCTTGAAAACTCTGCCGTAGGCGCCTTCGCCAATCAGCTTTTCGATGAAGTACTTGCCGCCGATGAGTCTTTCTTTTTTACCCGCATCTGCATCCAGTTGTGCAGCAGACTGGACGACGTCACTGACAATCTTCGACTTCGTCTTTTGCTTTAGCTCAAGCGGTTTTGACAGCAACTCATAAAGCTCGACTATCCCGGTTTTGCCATGAAAGTCGGCCGAGCCAACGAAGCGGCAAATAAACTTCGGGTTGTCGCCGAGAGCATCAATCATTGCCCGAGAGATCATGATCTGATCGGGTTGACCTACCCCCATCATGCGTGAAGCAAGATTGACCGTATCGCCGAAAAGGTCATTGTTCTTCATCATCACCGGACCGAGATTAAACGCAGCGCGCAACCGCATTTGGTCGCCGCCAGGCTTGGTGGCGTTCTCGGCTTCCACGGCTTGCATGATGGCCTGACCGGACAGCGCCGCTTTCTCCGGATCGTGAAAATAAGCCATGACCGCATCGCCGATTGTCTTGACGATGATCCCTTCATGGGCAGTGACGATCGGGAAGACAAGACTTTCGTGACGGGTGACGAGGGCGAGACTGGCCTCTTCTCCACGCGCGTCGCAGTACGCTGTAAAGTCCACAATATCGGTGAACATCACAACGACTTCAATCCTGCGAGCCTCAGTTTGTATTGGCGAGCCTTCAGGCTGCATTGACGCTTGCGGCATGCAAATTTCAATCCAAGTTAACTGCTTGGAAGTGTTGCATTTTCGCGCGCCACTCCCGGCCTTTTCAACAGATTTCGTTTACTTGCGAGGCGGGCCCTACCATTTTCGTAGATGACTGGTTCGCTCTAACTGCAGAATCATGGAGTTAAGATACAGATCGAGTGGCAGAGGAAATGCCATATGCGGGTTCGGAGGAGTAGAGAAGGCGTGTATCGGACCAACTCTCGTGGACTGGCGCTGATGGAAATGGTGGTGGTGCTCGCAGTAATCACCATTCTCGCTGCCATTTTAACCCCTATCATTACGAGCTATGTAGAGCGCGCCAGATACGACGCGGCTCGCAGCGATGTCAGGAACATTGCCACCGCTATCGTCCAGTTCAACACGGACACAAAGGTTTGGCCGATCTATCCGTCGAGCTCCGATATTCCGAACGGGAGTGTTTATGACGTCGAAAAAACTCCCGGCGACCCTGCTGCCGTTGGGGGAGGGGCCACAGGCTGGACGGCTCCCCTTGTCACGGGAGCGACAAGTCTGGATCTGATTCTGAACGGCAATTTTTTAGGCCTTTCGACGACTGGCACTCGGGCATGGCGCGGCGCCTATCTGGAACTCGGTTCGGATCCCTGGGGCACCGCATATTATGTGACTTCCGGTCATCTTCGGCCCAGCAGCACCTTCGCAGCCTATGTCTTGTCGGCCGGACCGAATCAAACCATCGACACTCCTTACGCGCAAACCCGCGCCGGTTCCCTGTCGATCGGAACTGACGACGTCGTTCAGCGGATTCGTTGATTGTCCAGTAAAGAGATGCGACGGCCCGCCGGACCGCGCCTTTTCTTTTCCATTTCACCGGTGCCATAATTCCCGCGCATGCCAGCACGAGGCATTACATTACTTGAACTTAGTGTTTCAATCGGCATCACCAGCCTAGTTATTTCCGGCGCCGCTCTTCTCTTTTCCATCGAAATGGATTCCGCGCGACAGGCCGACACCATCGCAAAACTTGAAGTCTTCAAGAGAGCCATCATTGGCGATGCACGCATCGTCACAAGGGAGTCGCGGACAGATTTTGGTTATTTCGGCGACATGGGCTCGTTGCCAGGCACTATTTCCGATTTGTGGAATGGCCTTGGAAGCAAGCCAGCCTACGTATACAACTCGACGAAAAAGACAGGTGCAGGCTGGGCAGGCCCCTACGTTCAGGTCGGACCTGTTGAATTTGTGAGCAGCCTTACGCGAGATGCCTGGGGAAATGGGATTCAGTACATCGTTCAGACCGGGACGAGTTCGGTAACCGGCCAGGAATACCGAGCAAGAATCTTCAGCTATGGCGCCAATGGCTCACTGGGCGGCGGCGACGACATTACTGCAGAGATCTATACAACAGAGTTGTACTCAAGAGTCGTCGGTTATATCAGGGATTCATCAGGAAACCCCATCGCCAATGTCCCAATCAAGATGAACTATCCATCCCTCGGCGCCCTGCAGACATCAACGACGAATTCGAACGCAGACGGCTCTTATTCTTTCGCGGCAGTCCCGTTTGGAAACAGAAGCATCACGATCGAACCCAGGCTGGTGTACTCCGATGGAAGCGGCGTCACGACTGGATCGGGAGGAAACAATGTCGAGTTCGTGATGACAAGCTTCACGTGTGGGACCATTACATCGGCCACGGCTACATTCGACACGACGGCTTTCTTTACGAGGCTGATCATCAATAACACGACTGTTTTCAACAACACGACGAATCTTGCAGCAAACGGGGAGTTGGTGACGTTCAGTACACCGGTCGATGTAAGCTGGAGCGGGTGCGGCGGGGGCGGGACCGTCTTATCGCAAGTTGTTCCCGTACGCCTTCAGTCTCCACTAACCCAGGCGCCGGACAAAAGCATCGGCGCTGGGGCGTCTGCTGGAAAAAACATCCGGGTCAGAATGAATACCTTTGAGAGCCTGGAAAACGGCTCGGGTTCATCCGTGGACATGACCGGAGCTTCGATTTCAGTAACGTTTTCCGACGGTTCCGTCGCGACATTTTCTCCGATCTCCCAATGAGGCCACTCAAGGTCCAATCTGGATTCACACTTATGGAAGCAGTGGCGACTGTGACGATCATCTCTTTAGTCGCCGTCGGAATGGTGTCCATCTCCAATTTCGCCATAGACAGAACACAGACCGTCGCAACCAACGAAGCTCTGAATCAACTCCGGAAAGGAATCAGCGGCAATCCTGTGATTGTATCCAACGAAGCTCGGACGTCTTTTGGCTATCTCGGAGATATGGGCGGCCTACCTAACACGCTGCAGGATTTGTGGGTCAAGGGATCGCAACCAGGATTCGTCTTCGATACAACAAAAAAAGCTGGCGCAGGCTGGAATGGCCCTTATCTGGACGTCAACATCGCTGAAATGGCCGCGGCATTAGCCCAAGACGGATGGGGCAACACGCTTTCTTACAACAAAGTCCCATTCTTAGACAGCACCTTCGGAGCCACCGTATTCGCGCAGGTTGCATCACCCGGCCCGGATTTCGCTGTCAACACATCCGACGACATTGCTATCAACTTTTTTGAATCCGAGGTTTTGTCCAGGGTTCAGGGATTCATCAAGGATACCAACGGCAACACGGTTTCAGGGGTCGGAGTCACCTTGAATTTTCCCCAAAACGGAGTTCTAACCTCGCAAGTGGCAAACGCCGACGACACAGGTTATTACTTTTTTGCAAACGTTCCGTTCGGAAACCGATCTTTGACTATCGTCCCACAACTGGTTCTCGCGCCGGATACAACTGTCGTGACGGGAAACAACGACCAGAACGTCCGATTTACAGTGAAGAACTATGCCCAAAACTCAGTGAACGTCGCTTCGCTCGCCATCGCATACACGATTACTCCCGACTCCTGGTTCCAGACGGTGAGAGTCGGAGGCACAACCGTATATAACTCGACAAGTCCACGGTTTGGTAATGGTGATTCCGTTTCCTTCACGTCTCAAAGTGTGAATGGAACCGGCTTGGCGGCGGAATCCATTCCAATCCGGCTTCAATCACCCGTTACAGACGTGGCCGACATCACTGTTGGCAAGGTCGGAAAAGGGGGCTCTCTCTTGATCGAGTTTCAAGGATTCTATGACGTTGAAAGCGGCGGGGGCGGCGACGATGTCTCGACGTCGGGTGTAAATTTTACTGTGACGCTGCGGAATTCACTGAATCAGATTGTGGGAACAATAACAGTTACGCCATGAGGACCAAGCCCAACGACAAGGGAGCTTCGGCGCTGGAAACCAGCATTGCGCTGGCGGTGATTGGGATTTTGATTGCGGCAGCCAGCTTTTCGCTTTCGAGAACTGTGTCCAGCGCCCGCGATACCTCTTCGTTGAACCAACTTGAAGCCGTAAAGAAAGCGATTATTGGAGAGCCAAGAGCCTTGCCGCCTGGAGAGAAGAGTGGAATTCGATACGGCTATATCGGCGATATGGGAAGGCTCCCGTCCGCGCTGAGTCAACTTGAGAATATTGGTGCGCAGCCGGATTACACCGTGGACGCCCTCTCGCAGCTCGGAGCGGGCTGGCGCGGGCCGTATATTTCATCATCGATTTCTTCGGGCATGATCGATCCGTGGGGAAAAGGCCTGACATATGGCATTGCGTCAGGCACGAGCACCATCACGGGCGCCACGCTCATGGCGACGATCCGCTCCTCCGGGGCGGATCAGGTTGCCAGCACGGCTGATGATCACGTCGTTGAGATTTACAAGAGTGAAACATATTCAAGAGTGATTGGTTACGTCAAAGATAACGCCGCTGGAACCCTGCCCGGCGTCACCGTGAACATTTCCTATCCGAGTAGCGGCGTGGGAGTGACGGCTTCGGCCGCCACCGACAGCGAAGGACTTTATATTTTCGACAACGTACCATATGGCTCTCAAGTGATTCAGGTCTCTCCCAAGCTCACGTACCGGGCAGGCACTGGTTTCACAACCGGCGCCGCCCGCAACAACGTGGAATTCGTAGTTGAGAATCTGGCGAGACTAGCCACCACAGTCAGCACGATCAGGCTCACGTGGACTACGGATCCGGCAGCGGACTTCAAAGAGCTGTGGGTGGCGGGCACGAAATATTTCGACGGCGTTTCGGCGTCCGGGGCCACTCTGCCCTTTACCGCACAAACGGTGTCGGGAACAGGCGTTATTCAACAGCCTTATCGGATCGATGTAACAGGCCTTGTTTTGCAGGTTCCTGACATCGTGGTAGGTTCCGTGGGAATTGGCGGCGCCCTGACGTTTGAAATCAGGGATTTTGAAGATGTCGCCACCACAAACAACCTGGATATGACGGGAGTGACATTTACCGCTGAGTTCAGTGACGGCTCGGTGACGCAATTTTCGCCTGCAAGAAAGTAGGCGTACGCTGCATGAGAAAAACCTGGCACAAGCAAACGGGCATCGGAATGATCATGGCCGTGGTTTTGCTCGCAATCGTCGCACTGACAATCGGCGCCGTGGCACCCACAGTTTTCCAGGTCAGGGCGGCTGAGAACGCTGCAAAGACTGCCGAAGATTTAGACGCCCTGAGGATAGCTTTGACCGGAAATCCTCGCCTGATCATCGGCGCCGGCCGGACCGATTTTGGGTTTATCGGTTCAATGGGAAACGTTCCTTCACAGCTTTCAGCCCTCTGGATAAAAGGCGCACAACCCACATACACTTTCAACACCACAAAGAAGGTCGGATCGGGATGGATCGGTCCTTATGTTCCGAGCACGTTCGTTAACGACCTCCTCGCAATGGACAAGGATCGTTTCGGTAATGCATTGGTCTACACGTCGACGCCATTCACACGCCCTTCGGATGGTCAGATTGTCGGAGCGCGAATTCAAAGTTTGGGGGCCGATGGCATTATCAATAGTGCGGACGATCAACTGGTGGATATTCTCAGCGGAGAAATCTATTCGACCGTAACCGGCGTCCTGAGAAAAGGGAACAATCCGGTAGAATTTGCATCCGTCACCCTGAACATTCCGTCAAACGGCGCGCTGAACCAGGCAGTGGATGTCACGGACGCCAACGGTGTTTTCAGTTTCAGCAACGTCACCTTTGGTTTTCGCAGTGTCACCGTCGATCCGAAGCTGACCTACGAGGAAGGCAGCGCCGACGTAACGGGCAACGATACGGTGAGATTCACCGTAACCAACTACGCGACCAACGCTGTTACGATTACATCAATTACCCCCACGTTCCCAAGCCTGAGCGCTTGGTATGAAAGAATCAGAGTCGGCAATACGACCGTCTTCGACTTCAACAACGGAACGCGAGCGGCGAGCGGTCAGACCATCAACTTTTCATCCAGCGTAGCCGTTGGAGGAAGCGGAAAACCTACACCCTCCGTACCGATTCGCGTGGAGCAGCAGACCACCACAACACCGGATATCGTGCTCAAAGGCATTGGACAATCAGTTGTAGTTCAGCTGCAGGATTTCAGAAATGCTCCGTCAGGCGCGGCGAGCAATGTCTCTCCGCCCTCAGGAACAGTCTTCAACATCACATTCAGTGACGGATCTCAGAATACGTTCACGATCCCTTAGACCAATATGAGAAAACAATCCGATGCGGGTTTCACGCTCCTCGAAATCGCCGTCACTCTCATGGTCATCGGGATCCTGACCGCCATCCTCTCGCCGCTGGTAACCAAGTACATTGACGAGGCGCGAATAACGCGAGCGATGGACGAGTCGCAAAGTATCGCTAAGGCGATGCTCAACTTCAACAAAGACACCGGAAAGTGGCCGATCTTCACACCGCCTGCCGCCACCATCACAACGACGTCCGCAATTTATACGCTGCTGGTTAGTCCGGGCGCCAATCCACAATGCAGTGTCGACTGCGCCTCCTGGCAGTCGGTTAGTCGCGGCCAGATCAGTGATATCCTCGAGCGCAACAGTCCTGGCTACGGCACCTCCGGCAAGTTCGCGTGGCGCGGACCATATATTACGAGTCTAGGGACGGATCCTTGGGGCAATGCATATCTGGTCAATGCCGCGTCCTTGGGTTTTGGGTTGAACAGGGCGGCTTTCGTGCTTTCTGCGGGGCCGAACGTCCGAGTCGAAACCAGTTTCGTACAGAATATCGGTTCCGGCAGTGCAGCATTCTCCACAGGCGGCGATGACATTGTCGCTCGAGTGAAATAGAACAAGCTCGTTCCTCGGGTGAAGTTGGATGGCTCGTTCTTAAAGTCATTTTCCCTGTTGAAGAGCCCTCTTTCCGTCGTTCCAAGCATGGCGTCCCTCTTTCAGGCGCGCCCTTCCGCTTTCGAAGAAATTGTTTTTCCTTCCAACAATTCACTATCCCAGTGCAAAAGGCATGGTTTGCAGTCTTTAAGGCTTTGTAACCGCCCACGTGAACTGGTCCTCCGTCCAGCCATGCCACTTTCCCTGTTTCAAAAGATGAGCTGCCGTTTTCTGCAGTGGTGCAGATTTTTCTCTGAAATAGGGTTCCCGCGAAGAGGGAGCAGCCCGCAGGTTTCGCCACCTGTTTCGCCAGCCGCGCACATGAATCAACACATTTCGATAGCGGAATTTGACTTTCATCTACAAAGGACGTAGATTCCTCCGTCTCCGGTATGTTTTTTCAATGATTTAGGCTTTGGCCTTTATGTTGCATGCCCAACGTTCCTAAAGCGGAAGCAGGGAGTCCGGAAGCGGGGGTAGTCGTGAGACTGACGAAGATCGCTAAATGGATTAGAGATGATGTCAGAGGCGTTGCCACGTCGCTGATAGAAGCCACCGCAACGGTTGCAGTAGGCGCCGTGCTGGCGGGGGTCGCGGTGGGTGGCGCTATAGACGCCATTAACGACTCTAAAGTTCAAGCGGCAATCGGTGACGTAAGCTCGATCGGGCAAGGCGTGATCACCTTCTATAAGGACAATGCTTTCTTCCCCCTCTACCATAACGGTCAGCTGACCGGATCGGGTGACGGCTTTTACGATGATCTCGTATCGGAAAACGGGACGTATCCCACGGATACGACACGCAATCCGGCTACTCTCGTGAGTCAGTGGAACATTCCTAGTGCTGGAAATGCCTGGAGTGGAATTGCTGGGTTTTTCGGTCATACGCCGAACACTCCGAAGCACGACACGATCGAAGGACATCTGATCAGGAATCAGATCGGCGGCCTCTCTGCCACAGGGACCGGGACGTACTACCCATTGAGGGGCTTCTATGCGGGCGATCCTCAAAGGGGTTGGGCCGGACCTTACATCTCGTCATTGCCGAAAACCGATCCGTGGGGAAACAAATACATTATCAACGTGCGAGAACTTCATGCCGGACATCTTCTCGACCCGGCATATGATTCGACCCACGAACGAGCAGTAAACGATCAGATGCCAATGCCGAAAATGGCAGTGATCGTCTTGTCCGCCGGCCCTAACCGCACCATTGAGACTCCAGCCGAACAGCAGTTTGATACGTTTATGGCTATGGGCGACGACATCGTTTTCAGGATTAAGTAAGGAAAAGGGACAAGGCAAAAAGGGGACAGTGAGGAATTTCTGAAACCCAAGAAGTTGCTCACTGTCCCCTTTTTGCCTTGTCCCTTTTCTGCCGCTCTTCATGGATAGCCGACCAAACGGTTCTGACTGCCAAGGCAATCAGCGACAACATCGTCAATGTGAGGCCAAAAATGAAGGGCGTCTTGTAGCTGGCAGGCAGTTCCAACAAATGCTGCGGAGCAACAGCCGCCTCCTTTGCGGTCTCTTCCTTTAAACGTTGCTCCGCCAGTTCCGCCGTGCGGGTATCGCTTAGACCCAAAGCTGCGATCCGAAGATTGGTCCACGCCTCAATGTTAGGTTGAAGCGCAGCATATTTCTCGTAGGATTGACGTGCGCCCGCGTAGTCTCGAAGCTGAAGCTGAAGCTGCCCTAGAGTTCTCCACGCCAACGGCTCATTGGGTTTTGCAACCACGCCACGAAGCGCTTCTCTTTTTGCGTCCTCCATCTGGCCCTTAGCCATGTACTCGGTAGCCAGATTGATCGAAGTCAACAAGTGTCCCTGTTGGCGATAGTAGCTGTTGGCGGAACCTTCGTAACGGCGCGCCTCGAGATTGGTTTCAATAGCTTTATTCACGTAACCACGCATGAAATAGTACGAAGCAAGGCGAGTGAGTATTGCCGGATCGCGTGGAAACGCGTCGCGATGGGATTCCAGAAACGCGATCTGGTCATTCCATTCCGCATTGCGGACCATCGTCCTCACTCCCAAAAAAACCGCCGCAATGGCAACCGCTCCCAGCACCCATTTTTTGTTCAGTTTTTGATACAAAGCGCCGGCGGCAATGCCGATTCCTGCCAGAGCAGCATAAACCCGGTGCTCGTTGATCAGGTCGGGCAGCGGCAGAAGCATGACTGGGGCAAGCAGGACAAAAAAGCTCAAAATTCCGAAGCCAATGGCCGGAGCCTTCTTCAGGAGATAAAAGCCCAGCGCAAATATTCCCAGCACCAAGAGCCACTGGAAAACCAATATCCACGAAAACGATGTCACCGCAATGAATCCATAGAAGAGGAATTGCCGATGCGGCCACACCAGCAATTGAAAGTACTTCATCAGGATCGGACCTTGTGTCAGGAAATAGCTGTCCCAGGCAATCCAAGTGAGGGTGGTTCCCGAACCCCGAAACGCCAGCCACGCCGGATAAAGTAAAACCAGGACGAGAGGAAGAGCATACAGCGACACGCGCTTGATGCCTTTGCTTCCGAAGAATATCCATTCAATGAAGACGATCCAGACGGGGAGAACCACCGCAGTTTCTTTCGTCAGGCCTGCTGCAGTCGCAAGGACAGCTGCGCTCATGAACCACATGCGGCTGCGGGTTCTGCGAAAACGGACGTAAGCTCCCGCAGTCAGCAACATGAATAATGCCGCCTGCGATTCGAATCGCTGGGATATGTATGTAATTGCCTGCGTTTGAATCGGATGAACAAGAAACAGTCCACCCGCGATAGCGGCCGGTACGGATTGACTAAGGAGTTCGCGGGTCAACCAGAACAGTGCAGTTGCAGCAAGGGCATGGATCAGTACATTGCCGAGTCGGATATAGAAAGCTTCTGTCCAGGGCAGCATCGGGCGCACCAGGTGTGCGGCCTGGATGTTCAACCAGAACGATGCGAAGCCGAGCGGTCGCGTCGCCCAACCGGGGCGCTCAGAAATCTGCAGAACATTGGGATCATCGAGGTGAAATGGCGCCGATAGGCCTGGGCTGTATAACAAGACGGCCATCGGTATCGCAAAGATGAAGAAAATTGTAGTGGCTTTGTTGGACGGCGGCAGCGGGCTCGCTCTGTCCTGAGACAAGGCTGCCGCATGGGAAACATCATTCACGACTGACGAATTTGCCTGGCGTCCTTCACAGTTCGTCGCCTTCTACTCGAATCAAGGCTGGCTTTTCCGTGACACAACCCAGTTCTCGTATTTCCAGAATCGCCTTCTGAATGTCCCGCTCCAAAGCCGTGTGCGTCATAATGACGAGTGGAACCGCACCTCCCTCCTTACGTCCACGTTGGATCATCTGAGCAATACTGATGCGGTGACGCCCGAATATGCCGGAAATTTGAGCGAGCACTCCCGGCTGATCGAGCGCCATCAGACGGAAATAATAAATACTCTTGATGGATTCCATCGGTTGAAGCTGGACGGGCTCTCGATCGTCGCTGGCCGGCAGCTTTCGCGAAGGCTCCATGAGAATGTGCCGGCTGATATCCATGATGTCACCGACAACTGCGCTGCCGGTCGGCGCCGAACCTGCTCCGCGACCATACAGCATGATGTCGCCAACTGCGTCGCCCACCAACTGGATCGCGTTGTACACTCCGGACACCTTCGCAATCGGATACTCTTCCGGAACCATTGTTGGATGGACTCGAACTTGAAGTCTGCCTTCGCTGATTTTTGCAATAGCGAGCAGCTTCAGGCGGTATCCGAACTCCTTGCCGAAATCGATGTCCATTGGGCTGATTTCGGTAATGCCTTCCGTGAAAATGTTCTTAAACTCGACGCCGGCGCCGAAGGCAAGGTTGACGAGGATCGCAAGCTTATGCGCTGTATCAATCCCTCCGACGTCGAAGGTCGGATCGGCTTCTGCGTAACCGGCCTTCTGCGCTTCGGCGAGAACCTCCGGAAAGGACCGCTCTTCATCCGTCATCTTGGAAAGGATGTAGTTCGAAGTGCCGTTGATAATTCCGTAAATCGACAGGATGCGGTTTCCTGCGAGAGCTTCTTTTAGGGCCTTAATGACTGGAATTCCGCCTCCAACGCTTCCTTCAAAACCAACAAGGACGCCATGCCGTTGGGCGGCTTCATGAATCTCTGCGCCATGAACCGCAAGTAATGCTTTGTTCGCGGTGACGACATGTTTGCCATGAGCAATTGAAGTGAGAATGAGTTCTTTGGCGGGCTCGTACCCGCCAATGAGCTCAACGACGATGTCAATGGCTGGATTGTCCACAATCTCGGCCGGATTGGTCGTCAGCATTCCGGCAGGAAGCTTCAACCCACGGTCGCGCTTGGGATCGCGCACGGCGACCTTGACAACCTCGACCGGCGCGCCAACTCGGTGCCGCACGAGATCCGCGTTTTCCTGAAGAATGCGCAGTGCGCCGCTTCCCACTGTTCCAAGCCCGATCATCCCAACAGTAATTTTATTTTTCATCTTCGGGTAAGCCGTTTCCACCAAGGTTGCTTTTGATATTCCGCGTAGCTCATGCAGGCCGTGATACTGGCTTCGATAGCCGCGAAATTAAACGGCTTCAAAATATAGTCAAAAGCGCCGATTTTCATCGCCTGTCGCGCGACCTCTCTATCTGCGACCGCGGTCATCATAATCACGTTCGGATGTGGGTCGCCCGACATGATCAGACTCAGCGCTTCCATCCCTCCCATTTGAGGCATACTCACGTCCAGCAGCACGATTTGAAGAGTCGAATCCGCTTGCACGCGCTCAAGGGCCTCACGGCCGTTTTGAGCGGTTGCCACTCTATAATTGTGGCTCTTGAGATATTCCGACAGCACAGTCCTTATCTCTTCTTCATCATCGACGACCAGAACGTGCACTCCGTCCTGTTGATCAAAAGCTCCGAGGTTTGCATCCAGCGACTGTCGAATTGCAGCGATTAGGGCGTCTAAACCACCGCTGCGATTCACGCTTCTTTCGAGCCCGACAGCGCTGATGTCCTGGCCTTCTTCGGTCACTCCAATGACTTTTGCCTTAAACGGCGGCGCCTTCGCTGCCGATACGAACACCAGACCGTTCGGAATTGTCAGATCGATGACCACGAGCTCCGGACCGTGTAAGTCGAGGAGCCGGGCGGCTTGTTCGGCTGTCGTCGCTCCAAAAACCGAAAGTTCCGGAGAAGACAGAGACCGAGTGAGCAGGTCCACCAGGATTTTTTCGCGGTCGACGATAAGTATCTTGGCCTTGGCCATAAATCATTCGGAGTATACCGTAAAGTTTTCTGGGATTTTGCCGATCTTAGTCCCATGGACCCAACGAGCCAGTCAGTATCCGAATACGAGTCTCAGCGCTCCGTTTTTCGCCTTCCCATGAACGCGAATGATCCCGTCTATTTACTGTTGAACATGGACGGAGTCGACATCGATCCGATTGTCGACGAACTTAGCGCCGGCGGCGCGCGACTGGTCAGCTCGAAGCACTACGATCGTTTCGTGGAGGGTCAGGTTGTCGGACCCGCTGTTCTGGTGCTGCAGGATGTCGGCGTGCCTGTCGTGTATCCCATTGTGAAATGGAAGAGCTGGCCGGTGATCGGAGTCGAGTTTTTGGAGCTCTCGGAGAAAGACCAGGAATTGATCTTCAGGTTCATCTTCAAACTTCAGCGGAAGCTCATCCAGCCGAAGAACGTCAAGCGTCGGCGCCGCTAGTCCTCCTCCAGGCGCCGGATAGCCCATTCAGCATGCAGTTTCACTTGCTCGTCTTCGTGGGCTTTGAACACGCGAAGTTTCGGCAAAAACTCCTTCACGCCGGAATTCCCGACCACAATCATCAAGTTCCGTAAGAGACCCTTAACCTTTGCGCGTTTCATAGCAGTACCTCGGATCAAGTTCCGCCATTGCTCGTCATTCAGATCCAGCAAGTGGTCCAGTTCGGGCCAGAACAATCCAGCTTTCGGTTGAAAGGGAGTTGGCGCCGAAGCCGGAGCTTTCCGGTTCCAGGGACAGACGTCCTGACAGATGTCGCAGCCAAACAGGTGATGACCGATTTGCGTCCGGGCGCCTTCCGGAATCTCACCGCGCAGTTCAATTGTCGTATACGAAATGCATTTCCTGCTGTCCAGAACGTACGGCTTCAAGATCGCGCCTGTTGGGCACGCGTCC
>CAZIPZ010000056.1:0-20265 GCA_964541075.1 uncultured Solibacteraceae bacterium
CGCCGCGGCCGTCATCGTCGACGCCGTGACTCGGTATGTTCCGGGCGTGGTGGGAAAGGAAGAATCCGTATTGAGGGATTCATTTTCCGACCCAGCTTCCATTCGTTCTATGGTCGAGCATCCGCACTACACTCGACCGGCGGACTTTCGTGGATGGAAGGTGCCCGACGTCCTTATCTCCGGTGACCACGAAGCAGTTCGACAATGGCGGGAAGAGGCCGCCATGAGAAAGACAGAAAAGAACAGGCCAGACTTGTTGGAGCAAATATGAACGTACTCGATAAGATAGAAAACGCACAGCTGCGATCGGATGTCCCGTCCTTCAAGCCGGGCGACACGGTCAAGGTGCACGTAAAGATCAAAGAAGGCGATAAGGAACGCATCCAGATCTTCGAAGGCGTCTGTATCGCTATGAAGCATGGCGGGGCCCGCGCTACGTTTACGGTCCGAAAGATTTCCTTTGGACACGGCGTAGAACGCATCTTCCCGCTGCACTCCAGAGTGATCGAGAAACTTGAAGTTGTTCGTTCCGGCCGCGTTCGGCGTGCAAAGCTGTATTACATCCGTGAACTCCGCGGTAAGGCAGCCAGAATCAAGGAAGTAAAGGCTTCAACATAGCAAAATCACGAATTTTGGAGTTGCGAGGCTATCGGCTTCCTTTTCAGGACAGCAACTCCAAATTCGAATCCCAACAGCATCCCATGAACCGCCTTCTCGCTGTCGCGTTCATCCTCTTTTGCTTCGAGATAGGTCTTTTCCTCATATTCGTGCCATGGTCCGTACTCTGGGAAAATAATTTCCTTCTGACCTATTCCTACGAGCTGCGTGCAATTCTTCTCAACAATTTCGTTCGGGGCGCTGTATCCGGACTGGGCGTCATCGATTTCATGATTGGTCTGGTTGAGCTAGCCGCATTGTGGAAGTCCTTCAAGATCGTCGACCGCACTACAACGACGGAATGATTCGATATTACGTAACGGATCGCCGGCACGGCGACGTATTGGCGAGTGCGGAACGCGCTATTCGGGAAGGCGCGGATATGATTCAGGTCCGAGAAAAGGATCTTCCTGCCAGCGAGCTCCTTGAATTGGTGTCCGCTGTACGTAAGTTGGCGGAAGGTGGTAAGACCCGCATCCTTGTGAATGACCGGCTCGATGTCGCCCTCGCCGCCGGCGTAGACGGCGTCCATCTTCCTGCGAAAGGGCTTCCCGCCCACCGTGTTCGTCCGCTTGTAAAGATGCTAGGCGTTTCGACCCACACCATTGAAGAAGCGATAGCGGCCGAAATCGTGGGCGCTGATTTCATCGTTTTTGGGCCGATCTTCGCCACTCCCGGCAAACAAGCCATAGGTCTGCAGCCTTTGCAACTCGTGACGGCGGCGCTACGCATACCGGTTCTCGCGATCGGAGGACTCACGTACGAAAATGCCGAGAGCGTTATGAAATCGGGCGCCGCAGGAATCGCCGGAATTCGGCTCTTTCAGAGGCTCTGAATCAGCCGTTCCATCGCCAGTCGTGGATCAGGTTCACCAGTCACCGCCCGGCCCACAACTATGTAATCAGCTCCAGCGCTAATCGCTTCTTTAGGAGTGGAAGTACGCTGCTGATCGTGAGCGGACTGATCAGACATGCGAATCCCAGGAACAACAATTTTGAAATCTTGCCGAACGGTCATCCGTAGAAGGGTGACCTCACGCGGAGAACAAACGACCCCGTCAATGCCACACTCCTCAGCCAACCGGGCCAATCGCTGAACCTGTTCATCCACGGGTTGCTCCAGTCCGATCTCGAAAAGCGTCCTCGTATCGAGACTCGTTAGAACGGTGACCGCAACCACAGTTGGCTTCTTGTCGCCGAATGTCTCGCGCAATGCATCGACCGTCGATTCCATCATCTTTCGTCCACCCGTGGAGTGAATCGTCAACATGCTCACCCCCAACCGTGCGGCTTCGACTGCAGATCGAGCGACCGTGTTCGGGATGTCGTGGAACTTCAGGTCGAGAAAAATTCGCCCGCCAGCAGCCGCGATGTCGCCAATGACCGAAGGGCCGGCGGCCATATAGAGCTGACTTCCAACCTTGAACATTCCGGCAAGTTCATGAAGCTGTTTCACGAGATTCAGAGCTTCTTCCCGTGAACTGACATCGAGCGCAACAATCAGTTTCTCCTTCACTGCTTCACCTGCCCTATGATGCTTCGAAGCGACGATATCCCGCGCTTCTTGAGAAATTTTTCGAGTCCATTCAATACGTTCAGCGGTGCTCGAGGATCGTAGAAACTCGCCGTGCCCACCTGGATGGCGGACGCGCCCGCCAGGAAGTACTCCACCGCGTCTTCCGCCTTTGAAATGCCGCCCAGACCGATGACGGGAATTCCGATTCGGCGAGAACACTGATAAACCATCCGCAGGGTGATGGGACGGATTGCAGGACCAGAAAGGCCGCCGGTTACAGTGTGTATCCGGGGCTTAAAGGTCTCCGTGTCAATGGCCATTGCAAGAAACGTATTCGCAACCGTTACGACATCAGCACCGCCGGACTCGGCAGCGCCCGCCAGTTCGACAATATCTGTTACGTTGGGGGAAAGTTTTACAACAATAGGCCGTCTTGAGCGGTCCTTCAAGCGCCGCGTCAACTGCTCCGTCAGCGTGGCGCTTTGGCCGAACACCATTCCGCCATGTTTGGTGTTGGGACAGGAAATATTCAGTTCATATGCGGCGATGCCGTCGCACGTGTTCAGCTTATCCACAACCTCGACGTATTCGTCTTCCGTAAAACCAAAAACATTTACAAAAATGGCGCATCCGACGCTTCGGAGAAAAGGCATTTTGTCGCGGATAAACGCATCGACTCCGACATTTTCAAGACCGATGGAGTTGAGCATTCCGGAGGGAGTCGGAAAGAGGCGCGGTGGAGGATTGCCTGCGATCGGTTTAGCCGACGTTCCCTTAACGCAAACGCCGCCGATTCTACGTAAATCAACCAGTCGTTCGAACTCCTCGCCATAGCCAAACGTACCGCTCGCAGCAATTACCGGATTTCTCAAGTGGATTCCCGCGAGATCGATGGAGAGATCGGGATCCTGGCTCATGTTCGCTTGAACATAGCATATAATTTCGGCCGCAATGCCGCTGAAGCTGAACTATCAATTAATGACCGGTGCTGAGTTGACCAATACGCTCGATCGGATGGTGGATGAAATTCTGAAGACCAATCAAGGGCGTCAGGTCGTGTTTCTGGGCATCCATCGCCGCGGTGTGCCAATGGCTAATCGCATGGCGGCTCTCGTGGCGGAAAAGACCGGCAGAGAACCTCAGATCGGCGTGCTTGATATCAACCTATACCGCGACGATTTGACTCGAGTTGCATTTCAGCCTGTGGTCCGAAAGACAGATGTCCCTCCAGATATCGACGACAAGGACATCGTTCTTATCGACGATGTTTTGTATACGGGACGCACCGTTCGAGCCGCGCTCGATGCGCTTTGCGATTTCGGGCGGATGCGAACGATTCAGTTGGCCGTCATGGTGGATCGCGGACATCGAGAACTGCCGATCGAGGCAAATTACATCGGAAGAAAGATCGCGACAAAGGACAATGAAGTGGTTGAAGTGAAACTCCGCGAAATTGACGGTGAAGACGCCGTGTACGTGATGGAAACCTCCTAAAAGGGACATGCAGAAGCGAAAAGATTTGTTGGGCATTGGCGAGCTCGGGCGCGAAGAAATTTTGGATATTCTTAATACCGCCGAATCCTTTCAGGAAGTATCCACAAGACCCATAAAAAAAGTCCCTACCCTGCGCGGCAAAACGATCATCAATCTTTTTTTCGAAGCGTCGACTCGCACCCGAACCTCTTTTGAGATTGCCGGGAAGCGTCTGTCAGCGGACGTTGTGAATGTTTCGCTGTCGGCAAGCAGCGTTTCCAAGGGCGAAACTCTCATCGACACCGCTAAGACTCTCGACGCGATGGCGGCCGACTGCGTTGTTATCCGGCACTCGGCGCCAGGCGCGCCGCATACCCTGTCGAAACTGACGAAGGCCGCGATCGTGAACGCCGGCGATGGCGCACACGAACACCCCACTCAAGCGCTATTGGATGCCTTTACAATCCGCCAGCGCAAGGGAAGGCTCGACAATCTGAAAGTCGCCATCGTCGGCGACATAGCGCACAGCCGCGTGGCGCGGTCGAATGTTCACCTTCTGACAAAGTTTGGTTCCCACGTCTGGCTGTGCTCGGCCCCTACACTGATGCCGCCCGGAATCGAGAGCATTCTGTGTGAAGATCGCGAGCTTCTCCACCTGACCTCGTCAATGGAGGAAGCGATAACCGACGCGGATGTGGTCATGATGTTGCGAGTGCAGTTCGAAAGGATGCACGAATCCTTCTTTCCCTCGGTTCGAGAATATTTTCGCTACTTTGGACTCAGTCGCCAACGCGTCGAACGCGCGAAGTCCGACGTCATCATCATGCACCCCGGACCCATGAATCGAGGTGTTGAGATTGCCACTGACGTTGCCGATGGGCCCTATTCCGTGATTCTCGATCAGGTCTCATCAGGCGTCGCGGTTCGAATGGCGATTCTGTATCTGTTGCTGGGAGCTTCTTAAATGGATTTGTATGTGAAAGACGCGCGGGTTGTCGATCCTGCTCGAAAGATAGACGCCGTGATGGACATTCTCATCCGTGACGGAAGGGTGAGGGCGCTTGGGTCTGGGGCCGGCGCCGATCTCCCGGTGTTCGACGCCGCCGGCCTGATTGTATGCCCGGGGTTCTTTGACATTCACGTGCACCTCCGCGAACCCGGAACTGAAGAAGCAGAAACTATTCAGAGTGGAGGAAACGCCGCCGTCGCAGGCGGTTTCACAGCCGTGGCGGCAATGCCCAACACAAAGCCCCCAAATGACAATCCTTCAATCACTCACTTCATAGTCGCCGAGGCTCGCAGGTCGTCACCCGCGCGCGTTTTTCCCATCGGGGCCATTACTCTGGGACAGAAAGGCGAAACGCTCGCCGAAATCGGTGAGATGTACGAAGCGGGCATAGTCGCGATATCCGATGATGGAAAACCTGTAATGGACGCACGTCTTTTCAGGCGCGCTCTCGAATATGCTCGGATGTTCGGCATGCCGGTGATTCAGCACTGCGAGGATCTGAACCTGTCAAAAGGCGGAGTGATGCACGAAGGAGTCTATTCCACTCGACTCGGCCTTCAGGGAATACCCGCAGCAGCCGAAGACACAATGGTCTCACGAGATCTGATTCTTACAGAAGCGTCGGGGGGAAAATACCATGTCGCACACCTGAGCACCCGACGCGCGGTCCAAATGATCCGTGAAGCCAAGCAACGAGGGCTCAACGTTTCAGCAGAAGCAACCCCACACCATTTCACCCTTACCGACGCTGCCGTGGCGGACTATGACACGAATGCCAAAATGAATCCGCCTCTTCGCTCCAGCGATGATGTCGCTGCAGTCGTGGAAGGCATCAAAGATGGCACCATCGACGCCATCGCCAGTGATCACGCTCCTCATCACGTGAACCTGAAAATGCTGGAGTTCGATCGTGCTCCCTTCGGGATCACCGGTTTGGAGACTGCGCTGGGACTGTCTTTTACGACACTGCAACTTCCCGTCGCAAGGCTTGTAGAACTGCTCTCCATCAACCCCCAGAAAATCATGAACGTCCAGCCGTGGGGAGCTTTCGAAGGAAGCTACGGCGATTTTACGGTGATTGACCCGGCGCGCAGCTGGACGTTTGACGTTAACCAGTCTCGTTCATTAAGCCGGAACTCACCTTTTCACGGATGGCGAATGACCGGAAAAGCCGTCGCCACGATTGTCGGAGGAAAGGTTGTCTACGACGATCGAAATCCCTCCCGGTAGCATTTACTGAACAACCAAATTCAATATTCGGTTCTTGATGTAGACCTGCTTACGAATCTGTTTGCCGTCCAGATATTTCGTGATGACAGGATCCTTTCTTGCCGTTTCCACGACCGATTCCTCCGGACTTTCGGCCTTAACGACTATTGATCCCCTCAGTTTGCCGTTAACCTGAACAGCAACACTGACACTATCGAAAGTGGTGTACGCCTCATCCCATATAGGCCACTTCTGAAAAAAGATCGACGGCTCGTGACCGGTCCGCTGCCACAACTCCTCCGCGAAGTGCGGTGCGAACGGCGCGATTGCAATAAGAAATATTTCAACCGTTTCCTTGTCCGGCGCCTGATTCAATGCAGTGACTTCGTTCAGAAATTCCATAAATGAACTCACGATCGTATTGGCGCGCAGAGACTCCAACCGCTCAGTCACGTTCTTCAGGAGCAGATGCCTGTGTGTCAACATCTGGCGTGAAGGAGTTAAGGTCCATTGACCGTTGTGCATCGACACCCAATGCCAGGCGCGTTTAAGGAACCGGTGTACCCCCTCAATGCCGTGATCATTCCATTCGGCGTCTAACTCCGGAGGGCCAACGAAAAGTTCATAAAGCCTTAAGGAGTCGCACCCAAACGCGCGCACAAGCTCATCCGGATTTACGACATTCCCTTTCGACTTTGACATCTTCTCCGCTTTGCCGCTCTTGCCGACATACGTGATCATGCCCTGATTGAACAGACGCTGGAATGGCTCATCGAAATCCACGACCCCGATATCATGGAGAAACATCGTGAAAAATCGAGCATAGAGCAGGTGAAGAATGGCGTGCTCCACGCCGCCGACGTAGAGATCGACTGGGAGCCAGTCTCTGCCTTCTCGCGTGATCAGAGCATCTTTGGCATAAGGAGCTGTATAGCGCAGGAAATACCACGAAGAACCAGCCCATTGCGGCATCGTGTCCGTTTCCCGTTTACCCGGCCCACCGCATTTCGGACAAGCAGTGTTAACCCATTCGTGGATGGCGGCGAGGGGCGACTCTCCGGTGCCGGTTGGCTGATAGCGCTCAACCTCCGGCAGCCGAACCGGTAAATCACTTTCGTCAACCGGAACCATCCCGCAGTTGGCGCAGTGAATGATCGGAATCGGCTCGCCCCAGTATCTCTGGCGTGAAAACACCCAGTCGCGCAGCTTATAGTTGATCGTTGCATGTCCCAAGCCTTCTGACTCGATCCATTTCACAATGGCTTTTCGACCCTCATCAGAAGGAATACCCGTGAACGGTCCGGAATTGATCATTCGTCCGTCGCCAACGAAGGCTTGTCTCTCAACACCGTCAGGTGAACTGATGACCTCCCGGATCTCCAGGCCGAAAGTTCTTGCGAATTCGTAGTCTCGTTCGTCGTGCGCAGGGACCGCCATGATCGCGCCGGTGCCGTAAGACATAAGCACATAGTCTGCGATCCAGATTGGAATTTTCTCCTTGTTTACGGGATTAATCGCGTATGCGCCGGTGGAAACGCCGGTCTTTTCCGTCTTTGCGGTGCGATCAACGTCTCGTTCGCTCTTCACCTTCTGGATATAGCCTTCGACATCCCGCTGCTGTTTAGCAGTCGTAAGTTGCGGGACGAGAGGGTGCTCAGGCGCAAGCACCATGTAGGTAGCGCCAAACAAGGTGTCGGGCCGTGTCGTGAAAATTTTCAACGGATGCTGTGAGCCATCGGAGGCGACTGCCGTAAACATTACTTCAGCACCTTCAGATCGCCCGATCCAATTCGTTTGCATCGTCTTGACTTTTTCAGGCCAGTCCAGCTTCTCCAAACCCGAAAGGAGGCGGTCGGCATACCGCGTTATGCGCAACATCCACTGATTGAGTTCTTTTCGGGTGACTTCAGCGCCGCATCGCTCGCAATGGCCGTTCACGACATCCTCATTGGCGATCCCGGTTTTGCAGCTCGGGCACCAGTTGACCGGCATGTACGTCTTGTAGGCAAGTCCCGCCTTGAACATCTTCACAAAGATCCACTGGGTCCATTTGTAATAATCGGGATCGGTGGTGTTGACCTCTCGGGACCAGTCGTACATGGCGCCGATTTCATTCAACTGTCTCTTGAAGTTTTCGATATTACGCCGGGTGCTTACAGAAGGATGAATACCCTTCTGAATAGCGTCGTTTTCCGCCGGTGAACCAAAGGCGTCCCAGCCCATTGGGTGCAAGACGTTGAAACCTTGAAGCCACTTATACCGGGACCAGCAGTCCGGAAGCACATAACTTCTCCAGTGACCCACGTGCAGCCCCGATCCCGAAGGATACGGGAACATATCGAGGCAGTAGTATTTTGGACGAGGATCGCCATCGCGAGCTTCGTGGAGCCGCTGGGACATCCAGTATTCACGCCATTTCGGCTCAATTTCCCTAGGGTTGTAGTTCTCTGCGGACATGATCCGCCCATTATATCCGGTGAATAACTGGTCTGTCCCAGGCGAACCATAAAGAAAGGCGAAATGGCGGCAACGTTGTCCATGCCGGCCCGGTTTGGAAAAACATTGCTGGAAAGGATGCTAGGGCATCGGGATAAACACAGTGTGGGCCGCAGTACACATGCAGCGCGGCCTCACACATCACGGTTTTCGTTTCAGGAGGGGAAATTCGAGATCCTTTGGGATCGCCAATCTTCTTTGACCTGCAGTGTTCGGCCTCTCAGGGTTTGGCGGTTCATAGCGTGGATGGCTTGAGGTGCGACATCGTCCTGCAGTGAGATGTAACCGAAAGCCGGCGATACACCGGTCACCAGATCTCGAACCACACGAACCGTGTCGACGCGAAATCCGTGCGATTCAACCCACTGCCGAAGCTCCGCATCCGGGCAATCATAAGGAATATTAGAAAAAAACAATCGAGACATAACCTTCCGTCCTTTGAGCAAATTGAGCAAAAAAAAACGCCTCGGAACGGCGGTTCCGGGACGTCGTTGTCATTGATGCGGTGACGGCAGTGTCAACCTACTGCTAGTACAGCCTTTGTACCAGCATTTTTCTAAACTAGGGGCGCGCCACCTGTCAAGAATTCTCTCCCGAACTGAATTCTCTCCCGAACTTCCCTCCAGCTTAAATCGCTTCAGACTTCAGTCGGCGTGTCGGCCGCTGGGAGCACATTCATGAACACGCGGTCGATCCATTCGGCCGGCAGGTCGCGTACAGAATTGCGCAAGCGGTCTTGCCACCAGTCGGAAATAGGCGCGAGATCATTCTTGCGATAGCGGTGTTCGGCAATCCGGTAGGAGTCTTTCGAGTAAATCACCACGTCGATTGGATAATCCACGTCAGCCGCGCTGATACGGGTCGAATCAAACGCCAGGCAGCCCACCTTTAGCGCGAATCTGAGGCTGTCATCGTATTGCAGGGTGCGATCGAGGACCGGCTTACCGTAGGCTGGTGATCCTATGATCTGGTATGGAGTGCCTTTTCCAACCTCCACCCAGTTCCCTTGAGGATAGACGAGGTAAAGAACGTGTTCACGATCTTGCGTCATCTGGCCTCCGACCAAGGCCGTCATGTCAAAATTGAAGCCGCTTGCCGCAAGCGCGTCCCTGTCTTCTTTGGCTACCTGCCTGATCTGATCGGCGAACAGGTTAACCGCCTTGAAAAGGCGCTCGAACGGTTCCTTACGATTGGCCAGAACCTCTTCGAAATACGTGATCGACTTGTCGCGAACAGATCGCAGGCCTGACGTCATGATAAAAAATGAACCTCCCTCTTGTGGGTAAACGTTCACTTTCCTTGCGGTGACAATCTCATTTCCTGACGTCAATCGCGAATCCGCGATACCAACGATACCTTCCTGAACAATCATTCCCAGACAGAACGTCATTCATTACTCCCCGCGGCATACTTTGGCACAGTTGGCGCCGGCAACAAGGTAAAAAATGCGGTTAGTATCGCATCACCCACTTGATTTAGGCGAACTTGAATGTCGTCAAGATACTCGTGCAAACCTAGGGCAATGATTTCTTGCACCTGAACATAATTCAGGTCCGCACATACTCGTCCCAGTTGCTGTTCCGCCGAATTCGTAAACATTCCTTTGGGTGTTCCAGAAATGGCGCGAAGCGATTCCTCCGCGGAAATCACGCAATGGTGAATGGCGCGGGGAAATTCTCTGTCTAGGACAAGAAATTCAACAATGCGATCGGGTGATATCTGCTGAAATCGCTTGCGATACATTTCGAACCCGCTTGTTGATCGAAGCACAGCCACCCACATGATGTCGTCATAAGGAGTTCCGACGACGGAAACCGAAGGCAGCAGAAGGTAGTACTTAGCGTCGAGAATTCGAGATGTTTTGTCCGCGCGTTCGATCATTCGCCCCAGACGGCAGAAGTGCCAACCCTCGTTGTGGGACATCGTGGCATCCGTTATACCGAGAAACAAATGACTGGCGGTGGTCACATCTGAAAAGAAGTCCTGCCGCAACTCCGCGCCCTTTCCGCAGGCGCGAGCTGCGCTCTGCATGGCAAGATAAAAGCGATTGATTTGCTCCCACATCTCCAGAGTGATGTACGGACGAGCCATTCGTGCGTTTTCGCGCGCGGCCGTCACTGAAGAAAGAATAGAGTTGGGGTTGCGAGGGTCAAAAACCAAGAACTGAATGACATCACGCTTCGAGACGCCGGCGTAGTGCTGTGCGTAGAGAGCGTCGTCACCTGTGGTGCTGATCAGCGGACTCCACTGCTCAACGTATCCTGCGGGAAGGTCGAGACTAAGCCATGTATTCACGTCGATAAACCGGGCGACATTCTCGGCGCGCTCGATAAAACGGCTCATCCAATAGAGGGAGTCTGCGACGCGGCTGAGCATCAGCGTCCCGGCTCGGACAAAACCCAAGTGTCCTTGCTGCCGCCTCCCTGAGAGGAATTGACCACCAAAGAGCCTTTCTTCAACGCAACCCGCGTCAGTCCTCCCGGCAACACAAAGATGTCCTTTCCATACAAGACATAGGGCCGAAGATCGACGTGCCGGCCCTCGAAATGGTCATCAACGATGACGGGTACGCGCGACAGGGCCAGAGTCGGCTGAGCGATATAGTTGCGCGGGGCGGCCTTGATCGCGTGCTTGAACCTCTCACGCTCCGCCGCAGTGGAGTGTGGTCCAACGAGCATCCCGTAACCGCCCGATTCATTTGCCGCCTTTACGACAAGCTTGTCGAGATTGTTCAGAACGTACCGGCGCTCAGAGTCGTCCCAACACACATGCGTTGGAACATTGGGGAGAATAGGATCCTCGCCGAGATAGTACTTAATGATTTTGGGGACATACGCATAGACAACCTTGTCATCAGCGACGCCGGTTCCAGGTGCATTTGCAAAAGCGACGCGCCCGGATCGATAGACATCCATTACACCGGGAATGCCTAGTAAAGAATCCGGCCGAAAGATTGACGGATCAAGAAAGTCATCATCAATTCTGCGGTAAAGGACATCAACCCGTTCAAAACCCTTTGTGGTGCGCATCATTAAGTGCCCGTCAGTCACCACAAGATCGCGACCTTCCACCAATTCCACGCCCATGTACTTAGCCAGGTAGGAATGCTCAAAGTACGCGGAGTTGTAAATTCCAGGCGTCAGCAGCGCGACCGTCGGCGAAACGACCCACTCGGGGGCAATCTGCTGCAAAGTCCGAAGCAGATGACTGGGATAGTCGATAACAGGACGCACGTTGTTCTGGTCAAATACCTGAGGAAAAGTCCGCTTCATCAACTCCCGGTTTTGAAGCACGTATGAAACTCCCGAAGGACACCTCAAGTTGTCTTCAAGGACGTAATACTGACCGTCGCGATCGCGGACAAGATCTGTGCCAGTGATGTGACACCAGATTCCGTGCGGAGGCTTCAAACCGATGCACGGTTTCCTGAACGACTTGGCCGACAGGATGATTTCGGAAGGAATCACCCCATCCTTCAGGATTCTTTGCTGATGATAGACATCATCGATGAAGAGGTTCAGTGCATGAACGCGCTGTCGCAGTCCCCGGTCGATCCGATTCCATTCATCCGCTGCGACGATTCTTGGAATGATGTCGAATGGAAAGATGCGTTCAGTTCCCTGTTCGTCGCCATAGACGTTAAAGGTGATCCCCATCCGGAAGAGAGCTTGTTCCGCAGCCTGCTGCCGGCGGCGGAGTTCTTCATGGCTTAGTCCGGCAATTCGCTGGAATAGCAGCCGCGCTGACGGCCGAGGCTCGCCATTCCTCTCGAACATCTCATCGTAGAAGTCGCCTGTATCGTAGTTATGAAACGACATAAAAAAAGCGTCCGAAGCCAAAATGCTTCCGGACGCCATTGTCTGCTTGATTAGAAATCGAAATGAGCGCTTTCGTCAAGAGGGCGGGACGGAACTGATGAACACCGCAGGACAGCGTCGATTCAGGCAGGATTTTCCCACTTCATGAAGTTGCGCCGCTTGTCCATTGCCTCGTTGGCGAGCCTGTCGGCCTCTTTGTTGTTCTCACGACGCACATGGCTGATCGAAAAACGGGGAATGAGCTGAATCCATCTTTGGGCTGAATCATAGAGCAGGCGAATATTTTCATTCTTCACCTGATATTCGCCGTTGATCTGCTTTACCACGAGTTCTGAGTCTGCGAAGACATGGAACTCCAGGCATTGCTTATAAGCAGCGAATCGCAGCGCTGCGAGCAAGGCGGAATATTCGGCATAATTATTGGTTGCGGTTCCAAGATACTCTGCAATGCTGACCACTCCTGGAACATGGACGCCGATCCCGGCGATACCCGGATTTCCGCGGGAACCGCCGTCTATATAAGCTTCAAGCCTCATGCAACTTCAAATGGATGATCGAGGTTTTCCGGATCGTAAAGAATCCGCTGACATGCATCGCATGCAATGATCTGGTCGTTCTTCCGAATCTCCTGGAACACCTGAGGACGGATGCGCACCTTGCAAACCTCGCAGACGTAATCGCGAGCCGCAGCAACCGCTATGCCTCCGCGAGCTTTACGGACGCGTTCGTAACGGGGGAGAAGGTCGGATGAAAGTGAAGACTCCAGATCTTTTCGTTCTTTAACGTAGGCTTCGAGGGCGCTCACATCACGGCGATTCTCTTCTTCAAGCAGCTTGCGCTCCTCATTGACGCGCTGCTGGTCTTCTTTGAGTCGACCTTCTGCGGTTTTGATCTCCGACTGCAGAGATTCTGCGGAAATCATGAGGCTGAGTATCTCGTCCTCGATCTTGCTGATCGCCTTCTGAATGTGCTCGATCTCATGCTGAAGCGCGCGATACTCTTCGTTGGTTTTCACCGACAGCATCTGTTCGCGATACTTTGAAATCTTGCCTTCGTTAGTGCTGATTTCACCTTCAAGTTTCTTACGATTTGTCTGGTTGTCTTTCACCTTATTCTTGGCGGCTTCGACGCCGGACGTAGCTGCGCGCAGCTTTTCGTCTAGAGCTTTGGAAAATCCCGGAAATCTATCGATTCGGATCCGAAGTTCTTGAATGGAGAGATCGATGGCCTGAATGCGGATCAGTTGCTTGAGGTCAGAGTTCATTTCGTAAAAAGTGGGCCCAGTAGGACTTGAACCTACGACTGCCCGGTTATGAGCCGGGAGCTCTAACCGACTGAGCTATGGGCCCAGTAGCAGCAGCGGACGCTGCAGACGTCAGGTCGATCCGTCATCTGCGGCTCCATATTACCTTAGTCCCGGCCGGTTCCGTCGAGGAATGCACGCAGCCGGCGGCTTCGACTCGGATGACGCAACTTGCGGAGCGCCTTCGCTTCAATTTGTCGGATGCGTTCGCGAGTAACCGCAAAGTTTTGGCCCACTTCTTCAAGAGTGTGCTCGGTTCCGTCCTCGAGGCCAAATCGCATCTTGATGACTCTTTCCTCTCGCGGTGTGAGAGTGTTCAAAACCTGTTCAGTCATCTCCTTGAGATTGATGTTGATCACTGCGTCCGCGGGAGAAACCACGCCGCGATCCTCGATGAAATCTCCCAGATGCGAATCTTCCTCTTCACCGATGGGAGTTTCGAGGGAGATCGGCTCCTGAGCAATCTTCAGAACCTTGCGAACCTTGGACACAGGTATGTCCATACGCTTTGCAATTTCCTCACTAGTAGGCTCACGTCCGAGTTCCTGTACGAGAGCGCGCGATGTCCGGATCAACTTGTTAATGGTCTCGATCATGTGTACAGGAATACGAATGGTGCGCGCCTGATCGGCGATGGCGCGGGTGATGGCTTGACGAATCCACCACGTGGCGTAGGTTGAGAATTTATACCCACGCCGGTACTCGAACTTGTCGACTGCCTTCATCAGGCCTATGTTTCCTTCCTGAATGAGGTCAAGGAACTGAAGTCCACGGTTGGTGTACTTCTTCGCGATCGAAACGACAAGCCGGAGGTTTGCCTCGACGAGTTCACGCTTGGCCACTTCGGCCTGCACCTGGCCCTGCAGAATCGTTTGCAACGTCCTCTTCAGTTCCAGCGCAGTCGACTTCGTTTCTTCCTCCATCTCGGAGATCTTCTTCTTAACGGTGCGAATGTCTTTCTGGACCGCGGCGCGGTACTCCTTCTTCGTGTGATCTGCCTTTCGCTCAAGACGGTTGAGTTCCTGCTCGAGCGGCCTCATCTTCTCGACGGTGCCTTTCATGAAACCCATGAGGCGAAGCTTTTCCGAATTCGAAAATTCCAACGAGCGAACCAACTGTGAAAGTCGCACCCGTGTCCGCCCTAGGTTCCACCACGCACGGCGATATTGGGATTTCTTCAAGCGCTTGGATGCGTCCAATTTGACTCGAAGCTGATTGACCTTCTTTGAGATCTTGTTGATCTGATCGATAATTTCCAGTGTCTCCTGGTGTTTTTCCTCGATTTTTTCGTCAGTCAGTTCTTCGTCGCTGAACTGCAGGATGTCCTTGATGATGCTTGGATCCTTGGTTAGTTGCTCGCCAAGTGAAATGATCTCGCGAACAATCACAGGGGACCTTGAAAGCGATTTGAGAACCGTCAACTGGCCGCGCTCGATGCGTTTCGCAATTTCGACCTCACCGTCCCTTGTCAACAGGGGAACGGTTCCCATCTCGCGCAAATACATGCGCACGGGATCGTTCGTTTTTTCGAGCGCGCCGGGAGTTAGATCCAGTTCCAGATCTTCGGGCTGATCTGCATCGAATTTCTTTTCTCCGGGAATCTTGTCGAGTGCCGCGAAATTCTGGTCTTCGGTGTCGATGACTTCGATACCGGCCGTTCCGAAGGCCGAAAAAAGGTCGTCCAGATCCTCAGCCGAGGCGCTGATCTCGGGAGGAAGCAGGTCGCTCACCTCGTCATAAAGCAGGTAGCCCTTTTCCTTACCGATATCGATTAGCTTTTGAACCTCATCATATTTATCTTCGAGTCCCAAATGATCCTCCCAAGGCGAAAGTGCGAAGAACGCCAGCAGCACATCCCAGCAGTTTTCCCACCAACCTGCCGCAGCGCTCCAGGGTCGCTTTCACCCCAAATTCCATGTATAAATGCTCAATCTACTAATAAGCTGCTTGCTTGCGTTTTCAAGTTCTCAAAGCCCGTACGCGGGCTTTCTCGACGGAAATCTCCATCTGCATTCTGACCAATTCGGCCGGCGCGGCCCCGGAGCCGTACTGCTTCAGTTGTTCACGGATCTCCTTTTCTTTTTGGACGAGATGCGCCTGATAGAGTTGTCCTAGTGAAACGGACGCGATTTCCGCTGTAATTTGCTTAAAAGGCTCCAAAACCGCCGCCCGCACGGCGCTCTTGAGTTGTTCGTCTGAAATATCCTGAAGAGCAGTTTCGACGTTTAAAACGGGATCTTTGATAAGACGTTCCAATACCGGCCCCGACCAAATCGTGGACATAAAGTCCGCTCGGAGAAATGGCTGAAGGGCTCCAGCAATGGTTTTGTCTTGTAGAAGAGCCTGAATCAACTGCTTTTCCGCCAGAGTCAGAGTCCGAGCGGATTCCTCCGCCCTGAAGGTGCGAATTATCCGGGGGAGTGAAGGCCGCCGGGGTGAAAGGTTGAGACGTTCGAAAATAACACTTTCGGGCACTCTAAAGCCGTCTGCGACAGCTCTTGCCACCTCCAGCTGCTCCACCCGATCCTGGATCTTGGCCACGTGGTCCATAACGTCCCGAACCGCTTTCGCTTTCATGGCAGGCTCATCCAGATCATGCCGGCTGGCTGCTTCGGTCATAAGGTGCTGCCAGAAATGGGGAGCCTTGGAAAGCAACCTTGAATAAACCTCTCCGCCTTCCTTCCGCACAAAATCGTCCGGATCAAGGCCGTCCGGCAATTTGAGAATTCGGACTCGAAGACCCTTTCCCAAAAGCAAATCGATCGAACGCTGCATCGCGTTCTGTCCGGCGCTGTCGGGATCGTAATTCATGACCACCTCCGGGACATATCGGGCCATGATGGCAACCTGCTGCTGGGTCAAGCTGGTGCCGCAGGAGGCTACGACGTTTTCGATCCCTGCCTGGTGCAAACTCAGGCAGTCGAAGTATCCCTCGACCACAACCAGACGTTCTGCTTTCTGTGCTGCGTCCCGGGCCAGATGCATGGCGTAAAGTACATGCGACTTGGAATAAAGGAGAGATTCTGCGGAATTGAGGTATTTCGGCAGGCTGTCCTCGCTCAATGCACGCCCGCCGAACGCGATGGTTTTACCGCGCTCATTCCAGATCGGAAACATCAGACGTCGTCGAAAACGCTCGTACACTTCGCCTCTATCGTTTTTCACGAACAAGCCTGTTTCAAGCAGATCTTTAGCTCGCAAGTGGGCCATTAATCCAGAAGAGGGCGCATATCCCAACCGAAACCGTTCCGCAAACTCCCGCTTGATCTTGCGTTTCTCCAGAGCCTGCTGTGCATGCATGCCTTCTTCTGAAGAAAGCATCTGTCGAAAGAAGGAAGCCGCACGTTCGTTAATCTCAAAAAGCTGTTTACGCTCGTCTGTTTTCTTATCGTCGAATCCCGGATCATTAGGAATCGAAATTCCACATTTTTCGGCCACTATGCGCACAGACTCAGGGAATGAAACTTTCTCTGCCAGCATTACGAATGAGAAGACATCCCCTCCAACTCCACAGCCGAAGCAGTGGAAAATCTGTTTCTCTCGATGGACTGAAAACGAAGGTGTTTTTTCGGCGTGAAACGGGCAGAGCGCCTTAAAGGCACTACCCGCGCCCTTCAGGCTCACATAATCCGAAACGACTCTAATGATGTCGGCAGAGTCACGAACGGTTTCGGAAAAGTTCTTCATCTGCTGCCGCGGGCCCCAAAAACGAAATCAGCTAATCTATATGTTTTTAGCAGAAATTTGCAACTCTTTTGGCGCTTCCAAGAGGGAGCCGGCCGCATTGCCGGCAGGGTCTAGAGAGTGAGGGGAAGCCGATTCGCATTGATCACGGCGATGCTCGACAACGAAAGTCCCCGGCAACCCCTATCGGCCCAAAGGGTTGCGCAGGAACGGGCTGTCATGGTCGTGATGTTTAGGATTTCTCCCCCTGTCACTCCTTGAGTAATAGCGCCATTGCGTTTGCAACGAAGGTGCGTTATGCGGACTCAGGACACTAGCTCCGGAGGGTCACAACAGTCACTCCTCGGCCGCCTTCAGAATGGTGAGCCGCCTCGAATTTGGCCACATGAGGGTGACCAGTGAGGAGTTCCGTCACCGCCTGCCGCAAAGCGCCGGTCCCGCTTCCATGGACGATCCGAATTTGAGTCATCTCGGCTAGGAAAGCATCGTCGAGAAATTTGTCCGTCCGCTCGACAGCTTCATCCACTTTGCATCCCACAATATTCAGCTCGTTTTTTCCAAGTTCCTTGCTGGTGGAAACATTCAAGTGCACGCCCGGCGGCAACTGAATGGGAGATTTCGCAATTACTTCGAGGTCTGAGAGGGGTCTTCGAAGTTTAATATTGCCCACCAACACTTCCGCTTCGCCTTCTTGAACGGTCATCACTGATCCGTTCACGCCTAAAGACAGGACGCGCACAGACGCCCCCTCCCTTGGCAACTCCACAGTCGGCGATTTCTGAAGACCTGCGTCGAGAGCAGGGCTGTAGTCGGTGCGCTGGAGGCGTTCTTTTTCCCTCTTAACTTCCGCGGTCGCCTGAGCCTTGGCGTTTGCCAACTTTCTCTGATATTTCTTAACAGAGTCGTCGTGGACAGCTTCCAAATCGCGTGCGGCGCGCGATGACATCTCCTGTACGATCTGTTCGAGTCTTCTCTCGACCTGAGCAACCTCAGTCTTATACTTCTCCGCGAGGCGCTCGAGTTCCTTTTCCTTCCATAATTCAAAGTCGAGACGCGTTTTTTCGAGCTGCTTTTGTTGCCTGTCGAGATCGGCCAGGCGCTGTCTTAACTCTTCAACATAATGCGCGGCGTCAACGTCTGCGGAGTCCAGGAATCCGGCCGCCAAGGTAAGAACGACTGCGGGTAGCAGCAACCTTTGAGCGATCTTCAATCCGCTTGATGCGCCGGCGAGGCCATGGATCAGCCGGTATGTTGGCTGAAGTGTGATTTCGTTGAATTCCATTGCAGCGTTCGCTACGCCGGGGGTTGTCTCCGCGTAGAGTTTGAGGCGATTGTAATGAGTTGTAGCGACAGTCAAAGCTCCTATTTGACGGAACTGTTCCAAAACTGCGCGCGCCAGCGCCGCTCCTTCTCCCGGCTCCGTGCTGCTTCCTATCTCGTCGAGCAGTATCAAAGATTGGGGAGTCGCCGATTCGAACATGGACCGGATTGCAAGGACGTGAGCCGAAAATGTGCTGAGATGGTCGGTGATGGATTGCTGATCGCCAATATCCGCCAGAATCCTATCGAAAATGGGCACAGTCGCTTCGTCCGCAGGAACCGGTATACCGGATTGAGCCATGAGTGCGATCATTCCCACCGTCTTAAGGACAACACTTTTGCCGCCGGCATTCGGGCCGCTGATGACGAGCACACGGCGATGTGAATCTAGATCGAGCGACACCGGGGTCATGGCTGAATTTTCTTGGCGCAAATTGTCGTCCAGGAGCGGATGGCGCGCCTTGACAAGGCTCAGCAGTGATCCACGCGAGAAAACGGGTCGAACACAATCGAATTCTCTTCCGAATCTGGCCTTCGCAAAGACAACCTCAAGATAGGCTGCCAATGACCGAGCATGCCGGAGCAGGCTGACGTTTTGCTGGATGACGTCTGTCAACTCAGCAAGGATTCGGGCAATCTCCAGCCGTTCGTCCTCTTGCAAACGAACCATTTCGTTGTTCATTTCAAGAACAGCCAAGGGCTCCATGAAAACCGTCGCGCCGCTGGATGAACTTCCGTGAACGACGCCTTGGAAAGTTCGTTTTTGCTCCGTTCGAACAGGAATCACAAATCTGCCGTTTCGGATCGTAATAACCTGATCCTGAAGCTGGCCGGCGTGATCAGGGCTGCGCACAATCGACTCTAGTTTGTCTGTCAATCGCGCCCGCGTTGCGCTCAACGCCCTACGAATGCGAGCCAAGTTGGGACTGTATTTCTCGTCGATCTCACCATTTTGAATTGCACGTCCCAAATGCTTCGCTAGATCGCGAAGGTCCGGCAATCGGTGGGCGGTATGCGCCAGACCGGGATAATGCTCCTTGAGGTCTTTCCAGCGAACGCGAAGGCCTTCGTTTTGTGACAGAAAAGTCTGGATGGACTCAATCTCTGGAATGTCCAAAGTTGAGCCTGCGACAGTCAATTTGTCGATGGCTTGGGGCAAGAGTGCAATGTTGTTGAAAGGAATTCGATGCTCCCGAAGATACGACATCGCCTCAGAGGTGATTTCGTGCTCGCGAATGAGATCTTGTTCGCCGAGGGTTGGTTTCAGGTCTTCAAGCAGCGTGCTGCCGGCTTCTGTCGATACGTAGCGTCCCAGAAGATGCTTGAGCTTCTGATATTCAAGTGCGTGGAGGGAAAAGTCCATTGGTGGTGGCGTAATGGGCGTTAGAGGCGATTGATAAGGCTTGCCACAACCGCCGCCCCGAACCCATTGTCAATATTCACTACCGCTACGTTTGACGCACAACTATTGAGCATGCCAAGCAGGGCGGATAAGCCGCCAAAACTTGCGCCATAACCGACGCTTGTCGGAACCGCGATAACGGGCGCCGCAACCAATCCTCCAACAACGCTCGGTAAAGCGCCTTCCATTCCGGCAATTACGATGATTACACGCGCTTGCGTGAGACGCGCACGACGATTCAGCAACCGATGCAGTCCCGCCACTCCTACATCGTAGAGGGTTTCCACAGTGTTGCCCATGATGTTCAGGGTCACGGCTGCTTCTTCGGCGACCGGCATGTCGGATGGGACCAACAAGCCCATCTTCAACCGGGTGAAGT
>CAZIPZ010000057.1:0-253 GCA_964541075.1 uncultured Solibacteraceae bacterium
CGCAGTGAGCGGTGATGATCGACGTTTGCAAAACCAAGGTCTTCGAAGGGAAGCGTACGCAAGCGCAGCAAGGCGTCATCTGAAGTCAGCACTCCAGATTTATGTTGTTCGAGTATTTTTCGGATCTGATCTTCAGTCATGCACCAGCCGTTCCGTCAGTTCCATATAACATTCTAACGGACGGTGAGGTTCAAGCAGAGGATCATGGAAGAGAGCCTGAATTTCCCTGCGTGAAATTCGAGATTGCAGGTAT
>CAZIPZ010000057.1:263-6833 GCA_964541075.1 uncultured Solibacteraceae bacterium
CGAATCGCCCTTTTGCACAACGTACGTCTTTGCAGGCTTGGCGACTTCCGGAGGCTTGATCTTCTTGGAGTCGGGCTTGTCGGCGGTGACGAGGCGCGCGTCCGCGGCGGGCTTTCCGGCTTCCTTTCTTACCGACGACCATATTCCGCAGGACTGCAAAATGCTGGCTTCCTGGGTGCTTCAGCGGATCCACAAACAGTGCTATGGCTCGGGCGAGGCGGTCGTCATAACCAATTTCAGCCATGACGCGTGCAGTCAAATCTTCGATGCCGTCGCGCGCTGAGTCGAACAATTTCGAGCAGAAGTATCCGAGAGCGCTCTCGATCACATCAGTGAAAAATTGGTCGTCCGCACGTCGATCCGCCCGAATAGCTCCCTCGCCGCGGCAGGCCTGATGAATGGATCTGGCGAATTCCTCGGCTACATGCGAGATTGAACTCACATCCGGCAGAGGCACGTAGTTCACCAGTTTTTCGTCGCCTCTGAGATCCAGAAATTCGAGTATCACTTCAAATAGGGTCTCGGCGAGGTGTGTGTAGTCGTCGGCCGAGTCATCCTCGAAACAGTTGTGCAGGTAACGGCGGAACGACTCGTATTTCTCTATGGGCGTGGCATTGAAAACACAATAGCGGCGTTCGTTCAAGCGAACGGCGCAAGCCTCCTCCACACCCTGCTCCTGCAAGCTCCAGTAAATGCTGTCGAGATTCTGGAGAACCAGTACCTCCGTCCGAACAAGGTTTTTTCGAGCAAGAAGCGCTTGGACCTTCTGCGGTAGGTGATTGGATGCAAGATGGGATTCACCGAAAATGACGATAAGTGTGCGGTCAGGATTCTTCTCGATGAGGCCCGCAATGCGGCGAGCTACCGACTGGTCCCGTCGACTGATGCTCCGCATGTCGTGGCGCGGGCGACAATCGACGCCGAATATCGGAAGCTGCAGTTCGCGGGCCGCGTCAAATATTGTCCGGTATGACGGCCAGTCGCATCCCCATTCATCTTGATAATGAATACGATTCAAGAACTCCCGCTCACTGATCTCGCCCGCCATCCAGCGGTCCAGCACATTTTGATCTCTCGCGAAGACAGGTTCGAGGGCGATGGTCAGCCTCGAGTTGCGCGACCCCAGTTCCCGTATAAATTGCGCGGCGTAGAACTGCGAAGGCGACAATGCGTGGTAGTCGCCGATCCAAATAAGGTTCGCTCTGACGGCGTCGTCGAATACTGAGTCAAGGTCGACGACCGCGTCAAATGATTGGAACTCGGAATTGAACTCGTCGATGTACTTTCGGCGCGGGGATGAGTGAAGTTCGCCGATATCCTTCAATATCCTGTCGGCGGCAGTCTTCTTTAGGGCTGTAACCTCCCTTAGCCGTTGTTTGGAGTACACCATAGTAGGTTAGACTTGGGACACGGGAGATTGAAAGCTAAGTGCTGATCTGGCGTAAGTTACGGATTACTCTAGACATGATTAAGTTCGAGCACACGATCTTCGCCCTTCCTTTCGCATTTATCGGCGCGATGCTCGCTAGTGGAGGCATACCCTCTTATCCTCAAATCGGCTGGATCATTGCCGCCATGGTCGGCGCCAGAAGCGCCGCAATGTCGTTTAATCGAATGGCGGACTCGTATTTTGACAAGCTGAACCCAAGAACGCAGGAACGCGCGCTTCCTTCAGGTGCGTTATCGACCGAGTTTGCCCTGGTGTTTACGGCCGCGATGTCGATTCTTTTTATTTTTTCGGCATGGCGGCTTAATGCCTTGTGTTTCTATCTGTCGTTTCCGACTCTAGCGGTCCTTTTCTTCTATTCCTATACGAAGAGATTCACCTCACTGAGCCATCTCATTCTCGGCTTCGCGATAGGGTGTGCACCTCTGGCGGCATGGCTGGCGATCCGAGGGGAATTCGCCTGGACGCCGGTGCTGCTTAGCGGCGCAGTGATGTTTTGGGTGGCTGGCTTTGATGTGATCTACGCGGTTCAGGACGCCGAATTCGACCGCAAAGTGAATCTGTTTTCTCTTCCTGCACGATTTGGAATTGCTCCAGCGCTCAGGTTCTCCGAGTTGTTTCATGTCATCACAGTTATTCTCCTGGCGGCGACGGCTTGGCTGACTCATTCCGGATGGATTGCTTATGCGGGCATCGCGATTGTCGCCGGGATCCTTCATTGGGAGCACCGAATCGTCACGCCCAACGATCTAAGTCGTGTAAATGTCGCGTTTTTCACGCTAAACGGATACATTAGTATTCTGCTATTCCTGATGTTTGCAACGGACATACTCATAAGGTGAAGACAACCGAACAATCATGACTCTAATCATCCCTCCTGAGAGAACCCGCTTTTACCAACTTCCGGCAATTGACCATTGGAATGCGCTATACCGTCTCACTGCTTTCGATGTTTTCATCCTTATCCCGTACCTGACAATCCTGACCATACTCGCCATCTACGGCATCCATCGCTACCATTTGGTTTATCTATATTTGAAAAACAAAAATAAGGTCGCTTCTCCAAAAGCTAGGTTGGATTCCACGCCTCGCGTTACGGTCCAATTGCCGATTTACAACGAACTGTATGTTGTCGAGCGTCTTGTTGAAGCTGCTTGCAATATTCGCTATCCGAAAGAACTTCTTGAAATTCAAGTCTTGGATGACTCGACTGACAATACAAAGGAGATCGCTGCCGCCTGCGTCGCAAAGTATCGGCAGCTTGGATTCAATATCCATCACCTGCATCGAATGAACCGTCACGGATTTAAGGCGGGCGCTCTCGAAGAAGGATTGAAGCGCTCTACGGGTGAGTTCATCGCAATCTTCGATGCAGACTTCATACCACCTCAAAACTTTTTGGAAGATGTGGTCGATTACTTCAGCGATCCGGAAATCGGAATGATTCAGGTCCGTTGGGGACACATCAATCGCGAATACTCAACGCTTACGCAGGTCGAGTCCGTCATTCTTGACGGGCACTTCATGATCGAACATGGAGGCAGACACTTGTCTGGGCGGTTCTTTAACTTCAACGGAACGGCCGGAATCTGGCGGAGGACAGCAATTGAAACTGCAGGCGGGTGGGAGCACGACACACTAACAGAAGATACGGATCTTAGCTATCGCGCTCAAATGATCGGCTGGAAGTTTATCTACCTGCCAAACATTGTTTGTCCCGCTGAGTTGCCCGTGGAAATGAATTCATTCAAGACTCAACAGTCTAGGTGGGCAAAGGGACTGATCCAGACCGCCATAAAGTTGTTGCCAAGGATTCTTCGAAGTGACTTGCCTCTTAAAATAAAAATTGAGGCGTTCTTCCACCTCACCGCCAATATTTCGTATCCCTTGATGATCGTTCTTTCATTACTCCTGTTGCCGGCCATGATTGTTCGATTCAATCAGGGGTGGTTTCAGATGCTCTACATTGACCTGCCGCTTTGGCTTGCCGCGACAGCTTCGGTATCGACCTTTTACTTGATCTCGCAGCGAGAACTGTATCCCGATTGGCGAACCCGCATGAAATATCTGCCCCTACTGATGTCAGTTGGCATCGGCCTTTCGGTGGGAAATTCCAAGGCGGTCCTGGAAGCGTTATTCGGAATACAATCCAGTTTCAAACGCACCCCAAAGTACAAGATTGAAAGCCGAAAAGATCGATGGACATCAAAGAAGTATTCACGACGCACAGGCGTTATGCCTGTGTTTGAATTGTCTCTTGGAGCGTATTTCGCTCTTGTCGTCATCTATGCCTTCTTCAACGAAAACTATCCGACGATTCCATTTCTGATGTTGTTCGTTATCGGTTTTACTTATATGGGCCTGATGTCGATTCTGCATATGACGCTGCATCGATGGTTAAGAGGTTTGTAGCCGCACTCGCACTTTTTCTCGCGCTTTCTCCACTTCTGGCTCTCGAGAGAGAACCGCTGGCAGAATACAAATCCCGTCGCGAGAAATTGATGCAGCGGTTCACCGGCAACGTAATTGTGTTGCGCGCTACGGACGACACCGAGTTCGTCGAATACAAACCGGAAGAAAATTTTTTTTATTTGACGGGCTTCGACCAACCGAATGCAGTACTGCTTTTGGATGCATCCTCGACTCCGCAACAGGAATATTTTTTTCTACCGGAACGAAAACACGACGAAGAAAGATGGACAGGAGAAAAGCTTGGGCCAGGCCCAGATGCGGCCAAGACGATCGGCATCGCGAAGGTTCTTCCAACTGCTGAATTCGATGAAACTCTGAGGAGAGTCTCACCTAATGCAAAGGGCGTCCTCGATCTAGCCGGAGTAAAAGAGGCGATTGGGAACATGCGACAGGTGAAGTCTGCAACAGAAGTAGGTCTTATCGAGAAGGCCATACAAATCACAATCAAAGCCCACGAGAGCGCTGCTCATGCAATTCGTGCTGGTGCTATGGAATACGAGGTGGAGGCCGCATTGGAGTATGAGTTCCGTAGACACGGCGCCGAACGTCCCGGATTTCCATCCATAGTGGGTTCCGGTCCGTTTTCAACGGTGCTGCACTACGACAAGAACACGCGGAGAATGGAAGCGGGCGAAGTGGTTGTTGTAGATATTGGCGCGGAGTATAGCGGGTACAGCGCAGACATTACGCGGACGTATCCCGTGTCGGGGAAATTCTCAAAACGTCAGCAGGAGATTTATCAGATCGTGCTCGACGCACAGAAAGCCGCCTTCACGCGTATCAAACCCGGCGTGACCCTGGCGGAAATCCATCAAACTGCGATGTCGCATATCCGAGGCAAAGGTTATGCGGACTACTTTATCCACGGCACGAGCCATCACATTGGATTGAATGTTCATGACGGCGGGTCCACCCGACGCCCTCTCGAACCCGGAATGGTAATCACCGTTGAACCGGGCGTCTATCTTCCCGAAGAAAAATTGGGCGTTCGGATTGAAGACGATGTGCTTGTGACCGATTCCGGATACCGCATTCTTTCAAACCTGCCTAAAGAAATATCCCAAGTCGAAAATATGATGCGAAGGTAATCTCGCTGAAATAAGCCTGAATCGTTATCTAGCTATTCCTTCACTTTCAGTGCTTTAGGAACTGTGCGGTTTTAAAAACCCGGGGGGCTGCGTTAGAATCGTGGTTTTCACATAGAAGAGGAGACTCCCCGTAATGATCCAAGCAACACAACTGCGTCGTGGGAACACGATACTGCACAATGGCGAACTCTATCAGGTGGTCGATTACCAGCACATCACCCCCGGAAACTGGCGTGGAATGGTCCAAACCAAGCTTCGCAGGCTGGCCACCGGGGCAATAATCGACCACAGGTTTCGATCAGAGGACCGTGTGGAGCGAGCGGTCTTGGATGAGCGTGAGATGGAGTACCTCTATTCAGATGGAACTGATCACCATTTCATGGATACGGAGAACTACGAACAGATTCAGTTCAACGCGGAATTGCTCGGCGACGCTGTGAAGTATCTGGTCGCAAATGCCAAGATTAAGGTTGAGTTCTACGAAGGGAAGGCGCTGGGTGTCGAACTTCCAGCAACGGTCGACTTGAGAGTCGTTCGAACCGAACCCGGCATGCCCTCTGCAACGGTAAGCAATGTTCTAAAGCCGGCGACGGTGGAGACAGGGCTAGTAGTGCCCGTACCTCATTTCATTCAGGAGGGCGAAGTTATTCGTGTGGACACGACTGAAGGAAAATACGTAGAGCGGGTTCGCAACTAAGATATTCGCGCTAAAACCCGGAGCAACTCCTCTTCTTCCTTGGGAAAGATCGTCCGAAAATCCAATACCACACGCCCGCTCTCGATCCTGACAATCACAGGAGGCTCGGAACCCCGTAGGCGGCGCTCCAGTTCAGCGTCGGACACTCCAGGCATTTCCAAAGCAATACCCCATGAAGGGAACTTTGTTTCTGGAGCCGCTCCGCCTCCCACCAAAGACCTCAGGGGAATAACCGTTGCGACAACGCCAACACGCTTGGCAAAAGACTGAGCGCGCTCCTTGAGTTCCGTTTCGCTTGCCTGTAGCATCCGCCAGATGGGAATGAGTTCGGTCTTGTCTTCCAAATACGCCCGCAGTACGGACTCCAGGACGGAAATCGTGAGCTTATCGACTCGCAATGCCCGATAGAGAGGATTCTGCCTGATCTTTTCAACGTACAGCTTTTTGCCGGCGATGATTCCAGCCTGAGGGCCGCCCAAGAGCTTGTCACAGCTGAAAGAAACCAGGTCAATACCGGCCGCAAGGCTGTCCGTAACAACAGGTTCCTCTGGTATTAACGATTGCATCGCCCTCAAACATCCGCTTCCCAGGTCCTCAAACGTCGGGATATTTCGGCGCCTGCCGAGCTCGACGAACTCCTGTAGAGAGACTCTTTCGGTGAACCCAACCATTCGAAAGTTGCTCGGATGTACTCGCAGCAAAAGCCGCGTGTGCTCGTTAATGCCTTTTTCATAGTCTTTGATGCGCGTACGGTTTGTAGCGCCCACTTCGCGAAGCCGCGCACCGCTCTTCGCCATCACCTCGGGAATGCGGAAGGACTCTCCGATTTCGACCTGCTCTCCCCGTGAGGCGACGACATCTCCGCC
>CAZIPZ010000057.1:6861-20170 GCA_964541075.1 uncultured Solibacteraceae bacterium
TTCACTCAACGTGTTTAGCACCAATAAAACAGCGGCAGCATTGTTGTTGACCACGATGGCCGCCTCACAACGCAGCAACTCCCGTATACTGCGCTCGACATGAGTGTCGCGCTTTCCGCGACCGCCCGACTCGAGATCCAGCTCAAGATTTGAATAACCAACGGCTATCTCTCGTAAACGATCCAGCGCCACCTCGGGAAGTGGGGCGCGGCCGAGATTCGTATGCAGGGCCACACCAGACGCATTAATGACTCGCTTCAGGGAGGGACGAAGCAGATCGCGCAGCGTATCACCAAGCTGTCCTGCAATTCGGGCAGTCAAGTCTGCTCGCGAGATCACTGTAGTAGCGGCCGCAAGTTCTTTTCGTGCATCGTTCAAAATACGATCTAGGATCGCGGTTACAAATGGCTGTGACAAGACTGGTTGAAACTCTTGGAGCGATTCTGATCTCAGGACGTCATTGACGGGTGGAATTTGCCGGAGGGCCTCCATTGGGCGCTATTTCAGCATACGGTGAATTGATTTACAATTGCGGCGACCTTAGGCCCGGTGGACACCCGCCAGGCTAAGTAACTCGGAGAGAAATTTGGCCTGGCCTGAGCGTTTTGCGGGCCTGCCATCTCAGTCACCTGACGAGGAAGCATTTGCGTGCATTCTTGATAATGGTCATCCTGCTGCTTCCCAGCCCGGCGGCGGCTTGGCCGCCAGCCACGATGCCACTCATCTTCCGCAATGCCCAGCGCGCGATGCCAAAAAATCTCGCTGTTTTTCTTAGAGACTTTGAATCGATCTTGATGCAACCGTGCCGCATTTTGTCTGTCGAGCGTGCCGCCGATGTTGCGATCGCAGAGTTGCGAAAGAAGTCAGGAAACCTACCTGTGTCCATTGCTGCAATTCGGGATGCTGGGTGCGCAGCGGCGGAACTAAACGATCCGAAACTGGACGCGTTGGTTGCATCAAATTCGGGAAGGTTTGCAGTCGTTTTTTACGGATACCACGATCAGATCCATAGAGGTAATCTTAAGGAATTCCTCGGCATCAGGGCGGAGGAACGGCTGCGCCTATTCAGTAGATTGAACCGCTTCTCGGACCTGCCAGACCGTACGAAAGACGTAGAGACGTCGCCACAGTTCGGAATAGCGTCCATTGCTTTTTCGCATGCTGTAACCGACGTCGCAAATATCTGGTACCACATTTGGAAAACCGTTAACGGCAATCTCAATTAATTATCAGGAGACTTAGTGAAACGAATCGAACGCGCGCTTATCAGCGTGTACGACAAAACCGGTGTTGTGGATTTTGCGAAGGGTCTGGTCAGGCTTAATGTCGAAATCATCTCCACCGGCGGCACTTTCAAGCAGCTGGGGTCAAGCGGCTTAAAAGTGAAGGAAATATCCGATTTGACCAAGTTTCCAGAGATCCTTGATGGCCGTGTCAAGACGATCAACCCTCGCGTTGCTGGAGGGTTGTTGGCCATTCGCGAAAACAAGGAGCACATGGATCAGGTCAGGGCGCATGACATTCCATTGATTGATCTGGTGTGCGTGAACCTGTATCCGTTCGCCGAAACCATTCGCAAGCCGGGCGTTCAATTTGATGAAGTCATTGAAAACATCGATATCGGCGGACCATCAATGATCCGCGCGGCGGCCAAGAACTTCCAGGACGTGGCTGTCGTCACATCACCCAGTGATTACGCGAGAGTGTTGGAAGCCCTCGAGCAAGGCCAGGGAGTACTGCCGCATGATCTATTGTTTGATCTGGCCCGTAAGGCTTTCCTGCTGACGGCCAAGTATGACTCCCAAATTGCGGAACATCTTTCGAAGATAGGAAAAGAGGATGGACACTTTCCGCCCCGCATTTTCATCGACTTTGAACGCGCACTAAGCCTTCGGTACGGCGAGAATCCCCACCAAGAGGCAAGTTTCTACCGATGGGGAGCGGAATCTCCCTACGGGCTGGCTGCAGCTCAGCTTCATCAGGGAAAGGAGCTGTCGTTTAACAATCTTGTGGATCTGGATGCGGCCTGGAGTTTGGTGCAGGAGTTTGACCTTCCGGCTTGCTGCATTATTAAGCACACCAACCCGTGCGGAGCGGCTATCGGGAGCGATCTTCGGGACGCCTACCTGAAAGCCTTGGAGGCCGACCCGATCTCTGCGTTTGGCTCGGTTATTGCTTTCAACGGAGTCGTGGAGGAAAAGACGGCTACCGAATTGGCAAAGCTCTTCGTCGAAGCGATCATCGCTCCGGCGTACCGACCAGAGGCTTTATCGATTCTCGGAGCGAAAAAGAATCTGCGGGTCTTAACCATGGGGAAGGCGCCAGAGGAGTCGCAATGGTCGAACTTCGAAATCAAGCCAGTTCTTGGGGGCGTCCTGGTTCAGCAAAGAGACATGGTTTTGACCGGTCCTGAGTCAAGAGTGGTCACGAAAAGAAACCCTTCCAACGAAGAACGGGACGATCTCGATTTTGCCTGGAGAGTGGCTAAACACGTCAAATCGAATGCAATTGTTTTGGCGCGCGGCGGTAGAACGATTGGCGTGGGGGCAGGACAAATGAGTCGCGTGGATTCTGTGAGACTTAGCATCCAAAAGGCTCGGCCGACAGCTCAGTATTCTGTTTTAGGATCCGACGCTTTTTTCCCGTTTCGGGACGGCATCGACGAGGCCGCACGAGCGGGGGTGACAGCCATCATTCAGCCGGGCGGATCCCTGCGTGACAACGAAGTCATCGAGGCGGCCGATGAGCACGGAATATCGATGATTTTCACAGGGTTAAGACATTTCAAACACTGACTCCTCATGTATAATGGGCGAAAGTTCAATAACAGTCCGTTGACTGGATATCTTATGAAAATACATTTCCTGCTGTTGCCGCTCTTGCTGGCAATTGTCTCACCCGGCTTTTCTCAAACTCCCACCGAAGAGCAGCGAACTCAGGCGTACTACCATTTTTCAAAAGCCAGGGTGCTGGACGAGCAAGGGCAATGGGGAGAGGCAATCAGCGAGTACAAGAAAGCTCTCGAATACGATCCAACAAATTCGTTGATCTATTCGGAGATGGCGCAAACCTACGCCAATAATCGTCGGATACGGGACGCCGTCGAAGCCGCTCAACGGGCCATTCAATACGATCGCGATAATATCGAAGCACACAAACTCCTAAGTCAGATCTATCTTCAAACAATGAGTGCGGTTAGCTCGCAACGGCCCTCGCTTGAGATTGTCGATAACGCTATACGGGAGTTTGAGGAAGTCGTTCGAATCGACCCAGCGGAAGAGCAGTCTTTCCTTATGCTTGGCCGGCTTTATCAAATCAAGGGCGACCGAGCCAAGGCCGTCGAAATCTTCAAGAAGTACATCAGTGTCGATCCTTCCTCAGAAGAAGGTGTGACTGGGCTTGCCAAACTACAGCTGGACGCAGGCAACGAAAAAGAAGCCGCTGAACTGCTGGAAAACTTCGTGAAGGACCATCCGTCGGCCGGCGAAGCTCTGCAAACCCTAGGTGAGGCGTACTCCCAGCTGCAGGAATTCGAAAAAGCCGCGGAAGTCCTGAAACGCGCCATGGAGCTTGATCCCGAAAATATAGAGATCAAGAAGTCGAGAGCGCAGGCGCTCTTCTTTTCTGATCAATTCGAGGAATCAGCTGGCCTATATCAGGGATTGCTGCGGGAAGAACCCAACGACGGTTTGTCAATGCTGCGTCTTGGACAGATATTGCGGCGGCAGATGAAATACAGCGAAGCGAGAAAGTATCTGACAACCGCCGGACAGTCGTTCCCAGAAAGCATGGAGGTTCAGTTCAACCTGGTACTCCTCGATCGGGATCAGGGCCTTCTGGAGGATGCCGTCAAACGAGCAACTGACCTGTTGAAGAAATCTGAGAAGAGTGACGGCAAATACACGGAGGGCGAGAAGCAGAACAGACGTGTCTTCCTGATGCAGTTAGCCCTGCTTCAATCGACCATGGGCAACTATGACCTTGCTATTCGCTCCTATACCGATCTCAAGGCAATCACTCCGGAAAAGGACGGGCGCATCGACGCATTGATCGTCGACACCTACAGAGACGCCAAGAATCTTGAAAAAGCCATCGAGTATTGCCAAAAGGCGCTGCTGGAAGCACCGGACAGTCAGCAGTTGCAGATGGTCCACGCCGATTTGATCGCTGAACGGGGTCGCATCGACGAAGGAATTCGCGCTCTTCAGAAGCTTTCCAAAGGAACGCCTGAAGACTTAGTCCTCTTTTCGACGATGACGAACATCTATTCGCGCGCCAAGAGATTCGGTGAAGCTCAGGACGTCCTTAATAGCGCGATGCAGAAATTCCCTAACGAAGAGCAGGTCTATTTCCTTCAGGGGTCGCTCTTCGAAAGACAGAAGAAGTACGGTGATGCGGAAAAGGCATTTCGAAAGGCGCTCGAACTTGAGAAGGATAGTCCAGCTGTCCTGAACTATCTTGGGTACATGTTGGCCGATCGTGGAGAAAAGCTTGAAGAAGCCGAGGAAATGATTCTTAAGGCGGTGGAATCGGATCCCGTCAATGGTGCATATCTCGATAGTCTCGGTTGGGTGTATTTCAGACAAAATCGCCTGGAACTCGCAGAGGAAAATTTAAAACGAGCTCTGATTTTTGCGAACAGCGATGCCACCATCCATGATCACCTTGGGGACCTGTACTTCAAAACCAAGCGCTATGCAGAAGCCCAGGCCGAGTGGAGAAAGTCCGTTCAGTTGGGCACCGATCCTGAAGAGATTGAGAAGGTCAAAAAGAAGCTTGATGATGTAAAAACCCGAGTCGCCAGGAAGTAATTGCGGAAACCACCGGCCGACCGAACTGGAAGGCCGGACGCAAATTTCTTTGAACGGTCCCCGCCCGAATACTGTCACTAACTAAGACAATGCTGGAATGAAGACGGTCGCTGATCGAGCAGATGAGATCGATTTCGAAACCGCTGCTCGCGAGCACCGGGCATTTCTGCTTCAAATAGCCGTCGCTTCGGCGCGAAACCCGACCGATGCCGAAGATATCGTCCAGGAAGCGCTCATGAGGGGCTACCGCGGTTTCAAGCGCTTTCGCGGTGATTGCCCGGTTCGCATATGGCTGTCGCGAATCGTGGTTCGGGTCGCCATCAACCACCATCGCAGCTTGGCAAGGCGGTTGAAACGTTGGATATTCTTCGCCGACATGGAAGTGGTTCAGGAAGACGGTTCGCTCCGCACGTTCGATCCGCCGGATACTTCCACCGGCTTTGAGCGTGAAGCGGTGCTGGACGTCAGGAAGCATGTCAACCGGCTGCCGGAGGAGTTCCGGAAGCCGCTTTTGATGCTGGCAGTTGACGGCATGACAATTCCGGAAATTGCTTCGATATTGGAAATCCCAGAGGGAACTGTTAAATCCAGGATCTTTTACGCTCGAAAGCGGCTCAAGGAATCTTTGTATAAGACGAGACGAAAATGAACGTCGACTGTCAATGGATTGAAAAGAATCTCGAAGCGCTGTTTTGTGACAAGCTGCCGCCGGAACAGGATCGTCTTGCTAGAACGCATATCGAAGCCTGTGCGGGTTGCCGGGAAGAGGTTCGCGAGCTAGTTTCAATCGATGCTGTCATAAAAAATTATCTTCAGTCACAAATCAGGCTTGCCAAGGTGCGCCCACGCCGGCGATCTGCTTTCGTATACGGCACGGTGACCGCGGCCGGACTGGCGTCCCTCGTCATTTTCGCCTTCGTGCTGAGAAGTCCTCAGATCCAACCCGGATCAGCACCCCAGAACGCGCCGGCGGCAGAATCCGCGCCCGCTGGAAGTCTCGGAGAGATCTCGACTACTAAGAAGGAAGTCGCCGGTGATACGACTCGGGCCAAACCGCAACCAGTTTCGGCGGCATCGGAATCCGGTCGGGATCTGACACTGGATGCCACGGCTCCCGAGTTCCTTGTCGCAGACCCAGCAGGATATGCGCACACGCTATCCGACTACCGAGGGTTTCTTTTGTTGTTCGGCGTTTGGAGCGACGATCATCCCGAAATGACCATCCGTCTGGAACAGGCCTATCAACAGTTCGGTTCGAACGTGAATATGCGGGTGCTCGGAATTCCTGACAAGCGACAGCCTAAACCTTCAAATACGACGTTCCCAATTGCTTACAATCAGGGATCGCGGCTGTTGGATGCCAAACCAGGTGATTTCGTTCTGATTGGCAAGTCGGGAGATGTCCGATTTAGAGGCTCCTCGAAATCGACCAGCGAGGATGAACTTACGGCTGTCGTCCGCTCGGCGCTTCAACAGTAACGAGCCTTTTTTTAACACGTCACTTTTCCAAACGGATCAAATCTTCATAAGTTTCGCGTTTGCGAATGACTTGGTAGGAAGAGCCGCTGACGAGCACTTCAGCCACCCGCGGCCTGGAATTATAATTCGACGACAAGCTGAATCCGTATGCGCCTGCACTCATTACGGCGAGCAAATCGCCGGCTTTCGTCTCCGCAATCTCTCGATCCTGAGCAATGAAGTCCGTGGATTCACATATGGGTCCGACGACGTCGACCGTTTCTTTGCCGTCTTCCGGTCGGACCGGCCAAATTTGATGATGCGAACCGTAAAGAGCAGGACGGATAAGATCGTTCATTCCGGAGTCGACGACCACGAACCGCTTCTCCCCCTGCCTTTTCTTTAACAGAACGCGCGTCAGCAGTATGCCTGCGTTACCTACAATCACCCTGCCCGGTTCAAGAATCAAAGTCAGTCGAAGGTCGTTGGTCGCCCGGATTACTTTTTCAGCATAGTTTGCGGGCGATGGAGGTTCCTCTCCGTTATACGGAATTCCCAATCCTCCGCCGAAGTCCAGATACTTCAAGTTCACACCCTCCGTGCGAAGATCCTTGATGAATCCGCGGATGCTGGAGAGCGCTTCTTCGAAGGGCGCGAGTTCGGTGATCTGCGAACCGATGTGACATGAGACGCCAATCGGTTCAATGCTTGGAATTTCTCGCAATCGTTGATAAAGAGACAGAGCCTCGGCAATGCTGACGCCAAACTTGTGCTTTTGCATCCCCGTCGAAATATACGGATGAGTACGAGGATCCACATCGGGGTTGGTCCGAATCGACACTCGCGCCCGCTTGTTCGACGAGCTGGCGATATCGGCCAGCAGATCGAGTTCAGCTCCGGACTCCACCGTGAAGGAGAGGATATCCGCGTCAAGCGCGTATTGAATTTCTGCCGGTGTCTTGCCGACGCCTGAAAAGATTACCTTTTGGGGTGACCCTCCCGCGCTCAGAACGCGGAACAGCTCCCCGCCCGACACAACCTCGAATCCTACGCCCCACTTGCCGAAGCGACCGAGAATGTTGATATTGGAGTTCGCCTTAACGGCATAACAGATCAAATGCTGCGCTGACGCGAACGCTTCGTCAAAGACCCGCACATGCCTCTCGAGTGTACGTTCGGAATAGACGTAGACAGGCGTCCCGACTTCGGCGGCAATGCGCGCCAGCGGCACTTCCTCGCAAAATAGTTCGTTGAAACGGTACTGAAAATAGTGCATCGAACGAAATTATAACTGCAGGGTGATGAAAATTATCGGAGGGTTATTGCTATGAACGCCTGCGAGAAGACTTCAAGGCAAACTCCATTCCCGATCATGAATTAGCGTTTGGCGTCTTTCGCACCACGGTCCCGGCCGCCAGACCGTGAACGACTATCACGAGTCTTGAGATATTCGTCGTACTTGAGGCGTTGTCCCTCGTCCAGAACTGTTCGGATCTTGCTTCTGGATGCATCCTCAAGAGCTCGATACTTGGGTTGGGTTTCCTCCCTCAGCCGTCGAAATTCGTTTCTTGTTTCTTCAAGAATCTGGTTGATTTCCTGCTTCTGTGGTTCATTCAAACCGAGATACTCATGAAACTCACTAATATTCCGCTGTGCACGCTGCCTCCGCTGTTCTCGCTCGAAACGGCCTGAAGGAGGCGACTGATTCCCGATCACCCGCGTCTCGTATAAGTTGACAATCAGGACGCCGGTGGCGATGCCAACGAAAAAAACTGCAAAAACCAGAAACTTGGCTTTTAAGGCTTGGCTGATCATTGCTCTTCTCCCAAACCGATCATGTGCTCAAATACTTCGTGCCCCGATGGAACATCAGCTCCGGTATACAGAAATGTATCGGTAGGAGTCTGTTCGGCCTCAAGCAAAGCCTCGATAACACCCGTTTGAGGATCTTGCAGCGGCATGAACTGAAACGTCAAAAGGCCGGCCATGAGCAACAAGCCGAGAGCTAGAACCCAACGGGTGAAAGCTGGAACAACGTCCCAGATTCCGACATCCGGCATTCGATGTTCCTGCAGTTTCGCGACTACGCGTTTTGAGAAAAAAGGATCGGGTTGAAAAATCCGTTTCTTCTCCTTTTTGAAAAAATCGTTCAGTCCGCTCATTTGCCTTTCCTCTCATTTCCACTAAGGAGCCCGGCGAGTTTTTTTCTCGCTCTAAATAGCCGAACTTTCACATTTGTTTGTGTGATGCCCATGGCTTCTGCAATTTCCTTAATGGACATTTCTTCAACTTCCTTGAGCACTAATGGAATCCTAAGCTTCGGATCCAAAGTGTCCACTGCCAGTCTGGCTTTGCCGATAAAGTCCTCTTCAGGCGCCACTACCGTCGACTGTTCCGTCGGAGTCTGAGGAGTATATGTTTCAAACGCCGCCCTGCGACGCCTCAATTTCCTCAGCTCATCGTAACAAGTATTCACTGTGACGGTTGCCAACCATCCAGGAAAGTTCTGGTCAGGATGAACCTGGTCCAACCTGGCAAACAGCTTCAGAAATACATCCTGAGCGATGTCTTCAACGTCTTCGCGCGTCCTAAAGAACCGGCTGATGAGTCTGAATACCATCGGGGAAAACTTGGCAACGATGGCTTCCTGGGCTGAACTCTCGCCCTCCTTGGCGCGGGTCAATAAGTCGCGGTCGAATTCTATAGTCACAATACGTCGTTACCCGTCAAGAGTTACAACTCAATTAGCTATGAACTATAAAGATCTGAAGCCGGGGCGAAGTCAGACGTACAGCCATAACTCGCACGGATCGGCCGATGAACCGCCAGACCTTTCAACTCTATGATTATGAATATGTTGCAACGACCAATGCGGTTTAGTTCTGTTATAATCCTGCCCGCCTTCCGCGTGGTCGAGGAAAGCAGTGGTCGAGACATGTTCCTCTCGAGCCATGAAGCTCTATCGTGATCCGGCGTACCTGTAATGAGAGGTCTTTCATGTCATTCACACATTTAAAGACAACGCTGCTGCGAATTCGTCGCTTAGCATTCGTTCTGCTCTTGATCGTCAGTTCGGGAAGCACTGCAATAGCGCAGCTCACGCGCGGCTTCATATCCGGGACGGTCACGGATACTACCGAGGCTATAATTGCGGGCGCCCAGGTCACTATCAAAAACAAAGCGACGAACCTTTCACGCACCGCGGAGACAAATGCTGCTGGCGTTTATCGATTCGCGGGGGTCGAACCTGGAACCTACTCGATTCAGTTTGCGATGCAGGGCTTCAATACCTACACCATTGATGATGTCGAGGTAAGCACAGCTCAAGAAGTCACACTCAACCAAGCCTTAAGTGTTGGCGGCGTTTCCAGTGAAGTTTTGGTTCTGGATACGCCTGGACTGGAAGTGCAGAAATCGACCGCCACAATTGAGCGTACTTTTTCACAGCGGGTAATCCACGAACTACCTTTTCCTGCCAGCGCACGTGATGTGACTCGCATCGCACTCCTTGCTCCTACCGCAATCCGCGCGCCCGGATCGAGCGAATTTTCCGTCAACGGTCAGCGAGCACGAAACAACAATTTCACACTCGACGGCGTAGATAACAACGATTTCACCATCACGATCCATGCAACACGGATGATTCCTGAGGCTTTTCAAGAAATTCAAGTTCAGGCCACAGCGTATTCGGCGGAATTTGGTCGCAACTCTGGAGCCCAATTCTCGGCGATTACAAGACGTGGAACGAACCGGTTTCACTCAAGCTTATGGGATTATAACCGCGGCAGCTGGGCGGAGCCATTGAGCCTGGTAAACAAGCGTGCGGGTCTTAAAGAAACTCCGGGATTCGTCGCCAATCAATTCGGAGGTGATATTGAAGGGCCGATAGTTCGAAACCGCACTTTCTTTTTCGGCCTTATCGAGGCGAACCGCCGACGAGAATCCCCCGACGCGCGGAACGCATCTAGTGTCACCATCCCAACGCCTGCGGGATATTCGGCCCTTGCGAACACGCCGCTTGGATCTCCTCCAGTTCGTCCCACACAGCAAAATCAGGCCAGCCGGCAGCAAGCCCTTTCGGCGCTCAGCTTCCTTCCTGAGATTCACAGACTGGTCACGACCTACGATAATCGTCGCGATGTCATCGTTAACAATTTCCCCATTGAGGTCGGCACGATCCGTATTCCCATTGCTCGGCCGCACAATTTTTTTTACAACGTCTTGCGGCTTGATCATCAATTGACGGAAAGGGAAACGTTAAGTTATCGATACTATATCGACCAGAGGGAACAACCGGATCTGGTCGGAAACACGGGGTTTGGAACCCGCTGGACTGCGACTCAATCGATTCTTGCCCAGAATCACGCCATTAGTCATACCCTCAGCATGGGAAGCAACCTCCTGAATGAATTGCGACTGGCCTACGTTCGAAGGCGCCTCAACTTCCCGGAACGGGATCCCAACAGTCCGACCGTGAGCATCACTGGCTTTTTCACGATTGGCGGTTCAAACGCATTTCCCCAGGGACGCATCGACAATACGTATCAGCTGCAGAACGTATCCAGTTACATGGCAGGCCGCAATGCTTTCAAGATCGGCGCCGACGTCCGCCACTATGCCCTCTCGAGCCGCTCTGGAATGGATTCGAAAGGAACTTGGAGCTTTTCTTCATTCGCTGATTTCCTTAACAATAATGCGACATCGTTTCAGCAAGCAGTGAATGAGGTTTCCTTCAACTCAACGCAGTGGAACCACGCGTATTTCTTCCAGGACGACATCAAGGCAACGCGAAACTTAACGGTTAATTTGGGAATCCGCTACGAAAATTCCACGGTGCCGCTGGGGTTGTTTGGCGCGACCGATCCTCAGATAGGGTCGGCTGGTGTGCCGGGCCCGGCCCGGCGCGACAAGAACAATTGGGGTCCGCGTTTCGGTTTTGCTTTCAGCCCCGGCAAGACTTCAGGCCTTAGCTCAATTCTCTTCGGGGAAAACGAATCATCGATTCGCGGTGGTTTTGGCGTCGGATATGACGTGATTTTTTACAACATCATCTCCACGACAGCGGGCAACTATCCCCGAGTCGTAAATTCGAGGTACACCCAACCGGCGACCACAGATTTGTTTCCTCAACTGGCGCCCAAAGTCCCATCGCTGGCGGCGTTCAGTCCGCTCCTGGCCTTCGCGAATGCGGCTGAAGACATCCAGAATCCCACCACCCACTTTTGGAGTCTGTCTGCCCAGAGGGAGCTTGGTCCAAATCACGTTATTGAAATCGGCTATACGGGCAACAGGTCCTATCACGGCATCCGCCAAAGCCAATCAAATCCAGCTGTCTTGACTCCGCAACAAGCTGCCACGGTGCTCGCGGGAGGAACCATTCCTTCGGTGCAGGAGAGGCGACTAAATCCCGCGTGGGGGCAACGTATCGTCATCGAATCCAGTGCTAAGGGCGAGTATCATGCGGGATATTTGAAGTTCGACCGGCGAACATCGCGCGGCTTGCTCGTTGGCGCTAACTACACATGGAGCGCCAACTTCAGCGATAATGACGAAGGCTTCGGTCAAGCCGAGATCACCGACTACAGTCCGCAAGTACCGCAGGATTTCTTCAATTATCAAAAAGACTGGAGTCGTTCCGCCTTCGACCGACCTCATCGCCTCGCAATACATTACATATACGAAATTCCATGGTTTAGCGCCGCAGGTGCGAATACACCCATCGCGCGTCAGATTTTCAGGGGGTGGCAAGCCTCAGGAATGTTGGAGTATCAATCCGGTCAACCATTCACGATTCGGACTGGCGTCGATACCACCGGAACAGCCTTGGGAAATCCTCCTGGACGGCCCAACTATAACCCTGGAGGAATCCTTACTGAAGACCCCGATACACACGATCTTCGAACCTTCGCAATTCCGCTGAACGCGACAGGCATTGTGACCGTCCCGTCCTATGCGGTCAACCCTGGGTCGATAATACCCAATACAATGTCGGGCGGCGGAAATCTTGGTCGCAATACGTTTCGCGGACCATCCTTCCAGAACTGGAACCTGTCACTGATGAAAAGGTTTTCAATTGGCGACAGTTGCGAGTTGCAACTAAGAGGCGATTTCAACAATGTGTGGAACCACAACAACTTCCAGAGTCCGGACGCCAGAATGAGCAGTCCGACCTTCGGTTTGAATACAGCAACACCTTTGACCGATTCCCGAGAGGTTCTATTGAGCCTTAAGCTTCAGTTCTGAGGGGAAGGCGTTTCGTTCAACCAATTGTTCCAATGGTCGCGGAGAGGTTTTAGTTCCAATTCCTTGGTCTTCCATATAGACCAATAATCAAGGCTGTCATTCATGCTCATTTCGGTGCGAATGATGGCGAGATCCTCATCAATCAGTTCATAGTATCGGATAAAGTCACGATGCGCCTTCCTTCCGGACGCCGTGCTTGGCCATTTGGCCTTAGCGGTTCGCAACACCTCGTTTACTTTGAGATGAGCCGTCAGGAAATAGTGAAGCCGCCAATCGTCGCTGGTTGCAGCTTCTGCGTTGTGCATCGACCAGATGAACTGGTTTTCGGCTCGTTCAATTTCAGGGAATATCAATTGGCGATATCGCGGCCTCTCGTCGTACTCAAGGCTGAACGCAAGAACTGTGGAAACAACCAGCACCAGGGCCGCGAGAACAGAAGCAAGTTTGTTCTTACGTAGCGTCTCAAAAAAGCCGCGTATCAGCGACCCGAATAGACCGCCGAGCGTTGGAGCGGCGTCAAGATCCTGATCCTTTTCCGGACGAGTTTGGGGATTCAAGAAGGTCCTCAACCCTTATATTGAACTTATCGAAAATATCCTTCGAGACAACCTTTACCGTGGTGGCGTCTGATGTCTTCAAATAGATGCCTTCGGGAATCTGGCTGTCCTTACCGAAAGCGACGCGAAGCAGTTCGGTAGATCCCTGTCGCAGGGCTACTTCCAATTTGGGTTTATCAAGACCATAGCTCGAAAGCGCCTTCGGAGGATCAAGAATGTCCTTCGCTTTTTCGAACTCCA
>CAZIPZ010000058.1:0-20113 GCA_964541075.1 uncultured Solibacteraceae bacterium
CATATGGAGGTCGCTGTCGAAATTTTCGGGAACGAGCCTTACGACGATATTTCCGAAGCCGGTTGATGCTTCCACCCAGGATGCGGCGCTATCCAATCGAATGTCTCCGGACTCGGTGGAACCCTGAAAAGGTCCTCTGACGCGACGGCTGGTGATATTGCCGCCGGCGGTCTTCGCGTTAATCCGAGCAGCTTCGCCGATCGTAATGTTGCCGGCATTTGTAGTGGCGCGGACATCACCGCGAGCTTCTCTGATTGTGATGCTTCCGCCGGCTGTTTGAGCGATAACCCGACCACTGATGGCTCCGGCGGCAATGGGGCCTGAGGTGTCGAATTCAGCGTCACCCGCCACGTCACCCACTTCGAGTGATCCACCTTGACTGCGAAGCTCTGCGCTTCCGCCAATGTTGCCGGTTTTGATCAAACCGGCCTGCGTAACGATAGCCGTGCGACCTTTGACGTCGCCTACAACCACCGAGCCTCCCGTGGTGCGCAGCGTTACACTTCCGTCCGTATTTCCGACCCCGATGCTGCCGCCCTGGGTGACCAGATCCAAATTAACGGTTCTCGGGACAGTGATCCTCCACTCGACGGTTCCCTGAAGTTGAGTGGGATTGGGACTGTTGCTTGTAATTTCCACGCGATCGCCCGCGCAGGTTTCCTTAACCTGAATCAGGTTGCTGTTGACCTGCACATCGACGCCGTCGCGGCCGGCCGTATCGACAAGGAGATTGCCGACTGGAGCCCTGACAATGAGAACGCCGCCATCCGCGAGAGGACATTTGGCCAGAAGGGAAAGCGGGAAGGCTAGAACGACAAGGCCGGCGAACACTCCGAGAAATTTTGAAATTCGAATTTCGAAGTTGAGGATTCGACCGTACAGCAGGTTCGAAGTTCTCAACTCGAAATTCGAATTGATCCTCATCGCGTCATCCCTACGAACTGGAGCGCCTTCATGCGCACATAAGGATTGTCGTCTTCCTTGGTGACTTCTTCGATGGTCTTAGCCAGCGCTCGATCTTTAGAGATCGTAGTGAGCGCTTCAATCGCCTGGACACGAATACCCGCATTGTCCTCGTTGCTAAGAGTATGGATCAACGCTGCGCGCACGTGTTCTTCAGCCGCAAGACGTTTGAGCCCTTCCAAAGCCCGCATCCGGACCGCAGGATTGCCGTCGTTAACGAGCGCGTGGATCAGAGCTTCTTCGACAGGTTCGCTGTCCGGTTTTTGCGCCAAAACCTCAACAGCCTGCAACCTGGATCCCGGGTTGGTCTCATCACGCAAGGCGCTGAGCAGAAGCCTGCGTACGATATCGTCGTCCATTTTTCCTTGAAGGCGCAATGGCTGCAGCACTTCTCCTGCAAGTTCGATATGTCCAGTATTGGTGTCCGCGTCTACGATTCGTAGGTTGGAGATTGAAGCATTGCTGGGGATGGAAAGGGAAGCCGGCGCCTGAGATATTGAGGCAGGGGTCGAAGAAGCCACCTGCATCTGCTGCTGGCCGCTGACGTATACGCCCAGGGCTAAACCCATTGCAACCAGGGCAGCCGATTCCAGCATCCGCATCGGCGTGAACACCACCGAAAAAGTAGGTATTCGCCACCAACTCCGCTTCTTGTCCGCGGAATCCAGAGCGTCTGAAAGATGACGTCTGGATTCCACGAGCAAATCAGACGGAATATCATCCCATCGCGCCGCATCCTCTGCGAGGACCGCATACAGATCCTTTTCGGATTCATAAACTGCTTTACATCCGCTGCACTCACGAAGATGCGCCTCCAACCGCGGTCTTTCTGCGTCGGGAATCTCTTCATAAAGCAGCAATGTGATCTGGTGTTGATACTCTCGACAGTTCATACGTTGGTTAAATACGCTCTCAATTTCTGGGTCGCGCGAAATAGATAGTTTTTCGCGGTCTCTTCTGTGCTGCCCATGATCTCGCCAATCATCTTGAGCCGCAAACCTTGATAGTGCCTTAATTCAAATACAAGACGTTCTTTTTCGGAAAGGGTTTTTAACGCTTCCTGTATTTTTTGTCCGACTTCTTTGCCGTAAAGCCGCCTTTCAGGGTTGCTGTAGTAGGTCGTCGCAGCCAGCGTATCCTTCAAGGCTGGACGGTCAGGATGTGCTTCGGTGTCCGATTCGTAGGAAATTTCCTCGCGTAGCGTCTGGCGCTTGCGAAGATGATCCAGGCTTACGTTGGTCGCAATCCTGTAGATCCATGTGTAAAAGCTCGATTCAAACCGGAAGCGGCCGAGCGATCTGTAGGCTTTGAGAAAGGTTTCTTGGAAAACTTCCCGCGCCTCCTCGCGGTTTCCCAGCATGTGGAACGCTAATCGGAGAATATCCCGATCATGCCTTTGCACCAGTTGCTCAAATGCCTCACGGTCGCCGCTTTGGGCTTGTTCTATCAGGAGCTTTTCATCTTCCGACTCGTGAACGCGTTGTGCGGCCCTTTTCAATATAGCTTCCATGGTTACGGTTTTTTTAGACGCCCGTAAACCTAAAAAGTATCGGCGTTTTGGACACAAAACAGCCCGAAGCAAAGGGGTTGGTGAGAGCCTGGCTCGCCCAGGCGCCCCTTTCTTTAACCCGCAATTGGCTGTCCGAAATGATCTACCTGCTGTTTTCGCCCAAGAAAATCGTGATCTGATCTCCGGGATGTATGACGGAGAGATTGTTCGTTTTGTTCCAAGAAAGTATAGCATCCACACTGATGTTGTATGCCGTGGCGATTTCGTTCAAGGTTTCGCCAGGCCGTACTTCGTGAAGGACTCTCTTGGTAGGAGATGGTTTGGCAGCAGGCGTCTGTTCGGCGACAACAAGCACTTTCCCGACGACCAGACGTGTGTTTTGAAGATTGTTCCAGCGTTTAAGTTGTTCAACTGTAACGGAAAAACGTGTGGCAATGCGCGAAAGCGTGTCTCCTCTTCGCACCCGGTATGACGATGTCGAAGCCTTGGCGGCGCCAGACTTTGTCACTGAACTCGCCGTCAGGCGCGCCGGCGGGACTCCGCTCATGGGAACGATCAAGGTTTGACCAACCCGAAGGATCGTTTTCTTCCCTAAATTGTTCGCCTGCTGCAGTTCAACGGTGCTTGCACCGTATCGGCGAGCAATCGCACCAAGCGTATCGCCCTTCCGCACCGGATGCTCCCTGAACAGAATCCTCTTGCTCTCTGGTAGGGAGGCCACCTTTTGATTGAACTGCTCCCCATAGCCTTTGGGAAGCACGAGTTCAAACTCCGGATCATTCGGCGGCGTCGTCCAGCGTAAAACATGCGCGTTCAGGTCTCGCAGTTGGTCGAGAGGTACATCGATCGACTCGGCGATCACTCTCAAATCCGTTGCTCGATCCAGCGGCACCCGCTCGGTTTCCAAAGGAGCTTGGGGAACGATATTGAAGCCGTATTTTTCGGGATTTTTCCCGATGATTGTCATCGCCAGGATTGTCGGAACGTAATTGACGGTCTCTTTGGGGAGGGCTCTGCGGTCTGCCAAGCCCCAAAAGTTGTCCTGGCCTGTTTTCGTGAGAGCGCGCTGTACGCGCATGGGACCGGCGTTGTACGCCGCCATCGCTAGATACCAGTCATTAAACTCCTCGTAGAGGTCTTTGAGGTGTCGTGCAGCGGCTCGAGTCGATTTTTCGGGATCGGATCTTTCGTCGAGCCACCAGGTCTGGCGAAGCCCATATTCCTTTCCACGCGAGGATATGAACTGCCACATCCCTTTGGCCTTGGCGCGGGACATTGCGCGCGGCAGGAATGAACTCTCCGCCTGGCAAAGGTAAATGAGATCCTGAGGGACGCCTTCTTCTTTGAGGATGTTTTCAATCATCGGGCGATATCTGCCCATGCGCACCAGCCCGGCCTCTATCGTTCGATGGCCGCGCCCGCGTTGGTAATACTCCAGGAAGGCGAGCACCCGGTCATTGATTTCGATTGGGAGATCGTGAGCCAGTTCCTTGACTTCGTCTTCAACTTCCTGCCGAAGATTGGGGTTTACCGGCGCCGGAAAAGTTTCGACATGCTCCAGATCGTCGATCGCGGCATGATCGTGTGCGCCATCCGTGAAACCGTCACCCTGTTGCAGGGCGACCAATTCCAGCGCGGATATCCTTTCGATCATGTCGCCTATCTCGCGTTCCAGCCTGATATTCGATTCGTAGGTGGCGGCGGAACTCAAAAGAACGTCGACAGCTCCGTCGAATTCCTGTTTTGCGGCTTTCAGATACCCTTGATTGTAAAGCTCCTCGCCGCGTTCATATTTCATGCGGGCTTCAACAATGGCTAAACCGATGGGGTCCGCAGAATCTTTTCCCTGTAACTGCGTCGGAAGGACGCTGCTGATGGGCTCGACGTGGCGGTCCATTGAAAGTAGAGCTGGAGTAGGAACTTTCGCCAATTTCGGCGTTTTAGGCGAGCAGGAAACCAACAAAGGGATAATAAGGACAAAAGTTTTGCGAATGACGCTCGAAGTCAAACACACCCCCTAGAAAGTCAAAAGCCACTAATCTGCAGATTTTTGAGGTCTTCGAGTATTAGTGGCCGTTAAAAAGAAAGCGTATCTTACACAAGCAGCGCGATTCAGTCAAGCCTGTAAATATCTGAAAGCGCATGTTTTGTTGAATTTCCGTGCCTGTCTCCTGGGCCGCCGTCTCATTTTCGCCGCCTAAAGTCACGGTTATGGCGCCCAGCAGATCGGTGCGTAGCGCCGGTAAAGCCGACGCATCCGGATGGCCGAATGGATTGTTTGCTCCGACGGATATAACTCTCAGTCCCGCCTCCGTCCGCAAGCGGACGCCTTTACTACCGTGGTGCGCCACCTTCAGCAGGTCGACTCTCGCGGGCGCCGGAATCGGCTGTTCGATGTCGCCCGTAAAAAGAGCGCTTGCCGGACCCGCCGTCAAAAGGAAAACGACCGAGTCGTTGTTGGACGCTGTTTTCCGGACTCTCCAATGGTCGGGCGGATGAAGGATCGTAATAGAACCCACCCTCTGCCCCCTTGAAACCCAACGGATAGGCGTCTGGTTTTTATGAACTTCTTCGATCAGCTGGCGATACCTTGGGATCATCGGATTCCTTCCCAGCCAGACTTCCCCAACCGCAAAATTGGAGATGACATCGAAAAGCCCATCCATATGGTCATGATGGGCATGAGTTAGAAGCACGGCGTCCAGGCGCCGAATCCGCCTCGAAAAAAGATAAGCGCTCACGACGTTCTCGCCGATCGAGAAAATGCTTTGGTCTTGAAGCGCAAGAAATCGCGCCGCGGGAACACCACCACCGTCGACCAACATTCGTTTTCCTGAAGGGAACTCGATCAGAATGGAGTCGCCCTCGCCCACGTCGAGAAAAGTTATCGTCACCTTGTTTGGAGCGGGAGGCGAAAAATCTGCGAATGCGATGACGCCTTGAATTATCCCGACCATTCCGACTGTGATCAGGGTCAAGATTTTCCGCCGCTTGAAAATTGTAAAAACAACGATCGCGATCACGCCTGCATAAGCGACCCAGAGCCACAATGGTGCGGAAGGCGCCCGCACTGTGGCTCCCGGGAGGAGCAGACAAAGGCGAATCAATCTCATTAGACTTTGAAGGAGAAAAGCTATGAACCAGCCGATCCAGGAACCGAGAAAACTGGGAAGCGCAATGATCAACAATCCGAGCGGCGTGACGACACTCGCAACCAGCCCTGCAGGCAGGTTGAGCAGCGGCGAAATGATCGAGATGCGATGGAAAGACTCGACCATGAAAAACAAAAAGACGCTCTCCACCGACAGGGATACGATCAGCAACTCTCCGGTGATCAACAGCAACGTCCAGGGTGTTGTTATGACCCATGACGGAAACCCGTACAGTTCGCACCAAGCCCTGCGCGCCACCCGCCAGTCCGCTATCTCGATTTCCACATTCGAGTCCCGATAAATATCGTCGAATTCGCGCAGGGCTTCTCTCAACCATCCGAAAGCCCATCGAGCCGCGGGAATTCCCAGGGCGAGTATCGCTAGCACGGCAGCGAAGGTCATTTGAAAGCTGGAATCTTCGAGCGATGTTGGATCGAATAGCAAGATGATGAAGGCCGTCGCGGCAGTCGCATTCAGCGGGGCATGGTCTCGGTCGAGCCATCTCGCGGCTACGAAAAAACAGACCATCAACGCCGCCCGCAACACGGGGGTCTGACCTTCGACTATAGTCGCATAGAGCAATACGCTTGCGAGTATCAGCAAAAGTCTGGCCTGTCTTTTCCATGAAAGGATCCGCGCTAACCAGGAGGCCGCACCTGCGACTACGGCAAGGTTAAAACCGGACACGACCACAAGATGATAAAGACCGCTTGCCTGAAACTGTCGCTGGGCGTCTGCTGTAATGCCCTGCTGCTGTCCGAGCACCATTCCTAATACAAGACCCGACACAAGTGGATCTTCCTGAAATGGCGCCTCGAGTTTCGTTTCGATCCGGTCCCTGACCGAATCCATCCCGTGCCACCCACGTGAAAGAACAGTTATCAGGCGCGGACTGCGGATGGTTCCAGTCCAGTAGATGCCTTGGCGTTCGAAGTGGCGACGGAAATCAAACACGCCCGGATCGCGATAAGCGACGGGGCGGCGCAGTCTCACCAGGATTTCGACGCGGTCGCCGGAGCCCAGATCCAGCGCATCGAAGAGTTTGCGCTGCTCCGGTTCCTCGAGAAACTCCGTTAGCCGCGCCCGCCCATGGCGAGTCTGTGCGTCTACGGATTGCAATTCCACGTCCAAATACACGCCCAGCCCGCGCCACTGCGGAGCCCGGGTCAGGACGCCGACAATCCGAACGGGTGCATCCCCAAGACTCGGAGGCGGTTCGAACTCGCGCGCTCGAAGTCCCGATCCGAGCAATGCCATCGTTAGCAGCCACAATTTTGGTCGTGCGAACGCAATCAGGATCGATAACGGGAGGCAGATCCAAACGTAGGTCAGATCAAGACACGGCGCGAGAAGAATTCCGGTGACAAGAGCGGCGAGCGGCAGCCCCATTGGCATGAACAGCGGCTGCAAAGAGCGAGGTCATCATAGCACTCTTTCGAATTGACCGACCAGTTCGATATGAAACGTATTCGGGAATTGATCCACGAGCGTCACTCGGTTGAGTTTGTATCCTTTTCTTAAGAGCGCTGCGGCGTCAGCGGCGAACGTGCTGGGATTACACGAAACATAAACGACCCGAGCAGGCTTCATCTCTGCAACACGTTCGGCATTCCTCGCGCCGAAACCCGTTCTGGGAGGATCCAGAACGACCACGTCGGGCCGGACTTCCTTTGACTGAAGAGTGGCAGCCACTTGCCGCTTAAAGAGCTTTAGGTTCCATACGCCGTTTAGTCTTGCGTTGTCACGGGCTTCCCGCACAGCGGCGTCGTCCTCCTCGACGCTGATCACCTCTTGGGCCGCACGCGCCAAGGGCAACGAGAAGAAACCCACCCCAGAATAGAGCTCCAGAACATGACGCGGCGAAGGGCCCGCTTGCCTGAGGACCTCGCCGATGAATGACGGCAGCAGGAACCGATTCGCCTGAAAGAATGTGTTCGGGTTCAATTGATATCGGATGCTGTTAACCTCGATTGCCGGTCTCGGCCCTAGATTCACAATTCTTCCATCCAAACTCGCCGCGATCGTCGTTCCACTGACGGCGCGCACCTCGTGCACTCCGCGCAACTCCATTTGTGAGTTCGCATGTGAAATGAAAGCGTTGAGCTCCGGGACCAACGCCGAACATTCAGCGATTCGTACAACTTCGTTCGTTTTTTCCCGAATAAATCCGAGCTTTGCGTCGACCACATGAAAGGCGGCGCGCATTCGATAGTTTCGATCCGGTCCTGCCAGGATCTGAATCGGTGCGTCCCAAGTAAGACGTCCCAGCCGCTGCAGGCTTTCACGAACAATGGATTCTTTGTACTCGGTTTGTTTTTCGTATCGGATGTGCTGCCAGTGGCAACAACCCGCGGTTTCATAATTCGGACAATATGGTTCCTGACGATCGGGCGAGGGCTCTATCAGCGACAACATCCTCGCGACCGCGTAGTCCTTCTTGGTCTCGATAATCTCGACTTCGAGGACGTCGCCCACCGCCGTCCGCGGAACAAACACGACTCCATCAGGCGTGCGAGCGAGGCCCGATCCGCCATAAACCAGTTTTTCGATTGTCACTCGCATAAAAGGAAACCGGCGGGGCGCTTCACTCCCCCTCAAATCAAATAAAACAAGCTTAGGCGTGGAAGATCTGAGCGCTCCAACAGCTTTCTTCTCCAGAGTTGCTGCTCCAGCATCGAGATTTGCTGGGCCGTCATCGTGGAACGAAAAGGGACCAAGTCACGAGTCACTTCACCTTGAACTTCGATCATTGTCTTGTCGTCTGCGGCCACTTTCAAAATCGCGATAAGTTTTTCTTCCAGGGCATTCAACACCTGTTCGGCTGCACGCAGGTCCTTGGGATCGATCTTGCGGATGGATTCGGCTATTCGCGGATCAACACTGGTCACTCGCTTCGACAAGGTTTCAAGATACTTGGACACTTCATTTTCATCCAGGTCCGGCTGCGGCGCTTCAACTCGAAGCTCCTTCGCCTCCTCGCAGACTTCTTCCACCGCGTTCACGCAATAGGCCAGTGAACTGATCTTTCTTTTCTTCTGACGCGAGAAAGCCCGCTCGATGCCCTTCAGAACAATTTCCAACGGGAGGCCGCGTTCTTTCCAATTCTCGATGAGAACCCAATCGAGAGTGGACAGCAGAGTGAAGCTTTCACGTTTGGATTGATAGAAGCGCTCGATTTCAGTGAAGTAGTTGAAGTAGTCGTGCATCGAGGACAGCGGTTCTTGGTGCGGCGTCTGGTTGGTGGACACCCTATTTTTTTATCCACCCGCCGCCCACAACGACATCGTTCCAGTAGAAGACCGCCGCCTGGCCCGGAGTTATCGCGCGCTGGGGCGAATCGAACTCAACGATAACCTCGCCGTCTTCAAACGTAACTGTTGCGGGCTGTGGCTCGAATCGATTTCGAATTTGAACATCGCATCGAATGGAATTTTGAAGCGCGTCAATCGCAATCCAGTTCCAGTCGCGAACAGTAAAACGCGTCTGCTGCACATCGTTTCCGATGACGATCCGGTTCTGTTCTGGTTCGATACGAACGACATATTGTGGGCGTCCAGCGGCGACCAATCCTTTGCGTTGACCGACGGTGTACCTGTGAATCCCGGCGTGAGCGCCGACTACAGTTCCGTCTTCCTTGACGATGTCGCCTGGAGCGCTGTTGATACCCGCATATTCCTCGACAAATCCAGCATAGGATTTGCCCTGAACGAAGCAGATCTCTTGGGACTCCGGTTTGTCCGAGGTCGGTAGTCCAGCGCGCCGCGCAATCTCTCGAACCTCGGGTTTGGTCAGGTTTCCAAGCGGAAAGATGGTTTTCGAAAGCTGGTCCTGAGTCAGTCCAAACAGAAAGTAGGATTGATCCTTGCCATGATCCTTGCCCCGAAGCAGCAGCCAACGACCGAGATTGTCATCGAATCGAACCCGTGCATAATGACCGGTCGCCACGCGCTCCGCGCCGATTTGCGCGGCCTTGTCAACGAGGTGGTGAAATTTCACGTAGTTGTTGCATTGAATGCATGGGCTGGGCGTTTCACCCTTCAAGTAGCTCTGCACAAACGGACCGACAACGGTTCGCTCGAACTCGTCCTCCAGATTTAGAACGTAGAAAGGAAGTCCAAGGTGGGTGGCTACGCGTCGAGCATCCCAAAGGTCGTCGAGCGAGCAGCACCTGCCGTCCTCTCTCCACAGCTGCATGGAAAGCCCGACAATTTCTTCGCCTTGTTCCTTCAGCAAGACCGCCGCGGTCGAAGAATCAACGCCGCCGCTCATGGCGACTGCGATCATATTCGGAACCCCTTTAGCGCTGCGCGAATGGCATCAGAAGCCAAGACGCTGCAATGAATCTTGGATGCGGGCAAGCCGCCCAGCGCGGCCGCAATCTGTTCTTTCGTGATCTGCCTGGCCTCTGACACATTCATGCCGATAAGCATTTCGGTCGCATATGAACTCGTTGCGATGGCAGCGCTGCAGCCCTGGGCTTTGAATCGAGCGTCGCGAATACGACCGTCGGCAATTTTGAGCCAAAGCTTCATGACATCGCCGCACACCGGGTTGCTCACTTCAGCAATAGCGTCGGCTTCAGGAATCTCTCCGGCGCAGCGCGGATTTTGAAAATAATCGAGAAGCTTTTCCGAGTAAGCCATCGTCTTTGGGGGATCACGCTCGAGACTTTCTATAGTAGGGCGAGAGGTCGCGAAGCCGCTCAACAATTTGCGGCAGGATTTCGACAACGTAATCGATGTCCTCCTGTTTGGTCATGGCGCTGAGGCTGAACCTCAGGCTTCCGTGCGCCTCATCGGGCGTCTTCCCAATTGCCGTGAGCACGTGCGAGGGCTCGAGGCTTCCCGATGAACATGCGGATCCTGTTGATACGGCGACACCCTTCAGGTCGAGTGAAATGACGAGACCTTCTCCTTCCGCATAATCCACCATGATGTTGGATGTGTTCGGCAAACGGGGCGCCTGTTCGCCGTTCACGTAAATGAGCTCGATTCGAGACTTCAGCCCTGTTTCCAAACGATCCCGAAGTCCCTTCACTTCCGGCATCTCGGTCGTCAGTCCCTGCAAAGCCATTTTTGCAGCCTGTCCAAAACCTACGATTCCCGCGACGTTTTCTGTTCCGGATCGGCGATTGCGCTCATGCCCTCCGCCCGTGAGTAAAGGCTTCAAGATTGTTCCCTTCCGTACGAACAGAGCCCCGACGCCCTTTGGTCCGTGGATCTTGTGCGACGACAACGAATACAGATCCACGTGAAGGCTGCGTACATCGACAGGAATCTTTCCGCAGGATTGCACACCGTCGGAATGAAAATAGATGTCGAGCTCGGTCGCGATCCGGCCGATCTCGGCGATCGGTTGGATCGTTCCGATTTCGTTGTTCGCGTGCATGATCGAAATCAGAATCGTGTCGGGCCGGGCAGCCTTTCGGATGTCGTCAGGATCGACGAGTCCATCCTCGGAAACAGGAATCCATGTCACCTCGAATCCTTGCTTCTCAAGGTCTTTGCATGTGTGCATGACCGCGTGATGCTCGATTTTCGAAGTGATGATGTGACGGCCCTTGCCCTTCTGAGACTCTGCTATGCCGCGAATCGCGAAATTATCGGCTTCTGTTCCACCGCTCACGAACACGATCTCGGAGACGTCCGCATTGATGAGCTTCGCGACGTGGTGACGCGCGTCATCGATCAACGTTTTTGCATGCTGGCCAAACCAATGAATTGATGATGCATTCCCGTAATGTTCGGTGAAAACGGGCATCATCGCGGCCACCACCTCTGGTCGCATTGGTGTCGTTGCGTTACTATCCAGATAGACGCGTCGCATAGGTATGGAGGAGAAGAAGGGCCCTCTGTGCCTCTCGTCTCAGCGATCTTATCATGATCATCACGCTAACCACGGACTTCGGACTCGCCGATCCTTTCGTGGGAATTATGAAAGGCGTCATTCTAGGAATCGCGCCAAACGCCCAGTTGATCGACCTGACGCACGAGGTTCCGGCATTTGATATTTTCGAAGCGGCGTTCACCGTTCATGGCGCCTATAAATATTTTCCCTCCGGCGCTATTCACGTGATTGTAGTCGATCCAGGCGTCGGATCCCGGCGCCGTGCAGTCGTGGCTATGACCCACGGGCACATCTTCGTCGCTCCGGACAACGGAGTTCTATCCTATGTGCTTGGCTCGGAGCCGGAGGGTTCTGCAGCCGAGGTGTATTCCATCACCAACCGCAGTCTCTTTCGAGATACCGTGAGCCACACCTTTCATGGCCGCGATATCTTCGGGCCAGTGGCCGCGCACATCGCCAGAGGAATACCTGTCGACTCGGTAGGACCGCGCATTGCAGACTTCATGAGTCGACCATTCCCACGCCCGCGGACGCAGGGCGACAAATTGGTTGGAATCGTCCTGCGCATCGACAAATTCGGAAATGTTGTCACAAACCTTCGCCGTGAAGATCTGGGGCGTGATTTCCAGATTCGGGTGGCCGGGCTTTCAATTAACAGGCTATGTGCGACCTTTTCGGACGCGGACGCTGGCGAATTTTTTGCGGTGGAAGGAAGCACCGGGTTTATAGAGCTCGCTCTTAATCAAGGATCTGCGGCCCACAAGCTTGATCTGGTGCGGGGAACGGAAATCGAAGTAGAAACTGATTCCGCAAACCAATAAAATGTTCTGAAGGCGAGGAGCCAGGATCTCACAGCCAGTATGCCGGGGACGAAGCCATTCCTCCAGGCTTCCGGCTACGGGTTTCCAATTTTCCATTTTTCGTGGAGGATCAAAATGAAAGCCGGGCTTGAAGATGTCGTAGCTGGCGAATCCAGAATCTGTTACATCGACGGCGACAATGGGATTCTTGCGTACTGTGGATACACTATCCACGAACTTGCGCCGAATGCAACATTCGAGGAAACCTGCCATCTCTTGTGGTTTGGCAAGCTGCCCAAGCAGGCCGAACTGGACGATACTTCGCGAAAGCTCGCTGCCAGTAGAGAAGTTCCATCGCAAGTCCTCGACGCGATAAAGCGATTTCCCAATAAAGCGCTTCCAATGGAAGTTTTGCGCTCCGCGATTTCGATGCTTTCAATGTACGACCCCGAAGCGGAGGACATGTCGGAAGGTGCGAATCTCCGGAAAGCGATTCGCCTGACCGCCCAGTGTCCGACCATCGTTGCCGCGTTTGATCGAATACGGAATGGGAAGGAACCTGTGGCGCCGAGGAAGGATCTTGGCCACGCCGCAAACTTCTACTACATGATGACGGGCGAGGCGCCGAACGACACGATAGTGCGAGCTCTCGACGTTGCGCTGATCCTCCAGGCTGACCACGAACTGAATGCTTCGACGTTCGCCGGCCGGGTGACGGCCGCGACGCTTTCCGATATTTATTCTGCAGTCACGTCGGCCATGGGAGCGCTGAAAGGCCCCCTGCACGGCGGAGCCAACGAAGCCGTCATGCGCATGCTTCTCAAGATCGGCGACGTTTCCAGGGTTGACTCGTTTGTACGCGATATGTTTACTCAAGGGAAGAAGATCCCGGGATTCGGACATCGTGTGTACCGTACGGAAGACCCGCGGGCGACTCACCTTCGGCGCATGTCTCACGAGGCGGGCGAAAGGGCGGGACAAACAAAGTGGTATGACATCTCAACTCGTATCGAAGAGATTGTGAAATCGGAAAAGAAGCTGAATCCTAACGTGGACTTCTACTCCGCCAGCACCTATTACGTTATTGGCGTGCCGATCGATTTATTCACGCCTTTTTTCGCCATCAGCCGCATGTCCGGCTGGACGGCGCACATCCTTGAGCAATATTCCAATAACCGCCTCATTCGGCCGCGCGCTGAATATATTGGGCCTGCGCCTGATCTGAAATGGGTGCCGATCACAAGCCGCTGATTAAGAATTGGGAAATTCAGCTCGACACATGGCCGCGGAAACTTATCGCGATCACTTTGATTCTCGCCTCCTGCGGCTTTTTGATCTATCGAACGTGGTGGCTTTTTCTGGCCGCATGGGTCACCCGTTCGGGTGCGCCTGATCCAGCGATCTACGAGCGCGCCATTCGCTATGATCCGGAAAACGCCGACTATCACTTCGCTTTAGCCCAGATTTACAACTATTCAACCCAGAATCTCAATCTGGCCAGGGCTCGCGAAGAGTACGAGGCCGCCGTCCGCTTGAATCCCAATCGCGCAGCGCATTGGCTCGAGCTCTCCAAGTACCATGAACAGGAAGGAGACAAGGATGCCTCGCGTAAGGCGATGCGAAACGCCCTCGAACGCGATCCCAACCATGCCCAGACTCATTGGGCGGCTGCGAACCTCTATATAAGGTTGAACGATCTTCCCGCGGCGGATTTCGAACTTCGCCGCACGGCGGACCTTGATGTTTCCTATCTCACGCAAGTCCTCGATCTGGTGTGGCGATTCTACGAAGATCCAAAGCGGATTATGTCGACGCATATTCCAAACACAAAAGATGCGAACGTCATGGCCCTGAACTATTTCATCTCGCAAAAATCCGAAGAAGGAGCGGCTCTGGCGTGGGAGCGTTTGAAAACGTTCGAGACAAAGCCGCCAGAGCGTTTCGGCTATATCGAATATCTGGTCAGTCTTGGAAAGCCCCAGGAAGCCTGGAAAATCTTTTCACCGCCCGCCGCCGCCGCAGTTTTCAATGGCTCGTTTGAAACCGAACCGATGAACGGCGGCTTCGACTGGCGTTTCTCCAACTGGGACGACGCCAAGGCTCGGCGTGACACAACTACAGCGAAGGACGGCGCCGCATCTTTCCTGGTCACGTTTTCCGGAAAGGAAAACGTGAACTATTCCCATCTTTGGCATTGGCTTCCGACCGAGAAGGGAAGGTCTTACGCGCTGAGTTTCTGGATGAAGACTGAAGGCATTTCAACCGACCAGGGCGTTTTTGTGGACGTGGAGGGGCAGGTTTCCGAAATGCAACTCGGGACAACCTACTGGCGGCAGTTCACGATTCCTTTCACGTCCAGCTCGGATATCGCTACGGTGCGCCTCCGGAGGCTGCCCTCCGGCAAGTTTGACAATCTGTTGAAAGGCAAGGTGTGGGTGGACGGCTTCAGCCTGGCTGCTGTACCCTGAAGGAAGCCTTCTATGTCACATTGGTATGCGATCTACACCCGTCCGCGCCACGAAAAACAGGTCTTCCAAGACTTAAATCACCGCCGCATCGACGCGTTCTTCCCGACTTACAAGGTTCGACGCCGTTGGAGCGACCGGTATCGGGTCATCGAAGAACCGTTATTCAAGAATTACATATTCGTGCATGTGGACTATGATCGACGGTACCACGAGACGCTGCGTCCTTACGGCGCTGTTTCGTTCGTAACATTTGATGGAAAACCGGCGGAAATTCCAGAGTCCGAAATTGAATCTATACGGAAGCTTGTGTCTTCGGAGCTTCCGTATGATCCGCATCCGTATCTGAGGATAGGGCGGCGTGTTCGTGTGTGTTCCGGACCGTTGGAGGGATGCGAAGGGATTCTGACCCGTAAGAAGGGCGTCACACGTCTTGTGTTGAGCATTCACATGCTCCAGCAGGCGGTGAGCGCCGAAGTAGACGCCGATACGGTCGAACCGGCGTAATTGAGGGAAGGTGAGAGGGCATTGGATTTTACTAAGCATATCCCTGCCTGCTCGTATTCAAGATGATCGATATTCATTCACATGTTATGCCGGAGATTGATGACGGCGCCCGGAGTCTCGAAGAAGCGATCGAGATGGCCAGGATTGCTGCAGCCGACGGCATTGAGCAGATGGTTTCCACGCCGCACATGTTCAACGGCCTCTCGCACAATCCCGAACCCGCAGAGATTCTGGACCGTGTTGCCGCCCTCCAAGAGGCGATCGGGGATTCTCTTAAGATTGTGCCGGGGAACGAAGTCCACGTCTCACACGATATTGCCGAGCACGCCAAGAATGGACGTGTGACGAAGATTAATCAGCGAAACTACATGCTCGTCGAATTCCCACAACTGACGGTGCCCGTCGGCGCTGACGATCTCTTCTACAAACTCTTACTACAGGGTGTTCATCCGATTCTTGTTCACCCCGAACGCAACGTGCAGATTCAATCGCATCCGTCGATCGTGGCAGGTTTCGTCGAAAGAGGCGTGTTTGTTCAAGTCACCGCGATGAGTATGACAGGCGAATTCGGCTCGGCTGCTCTAGCGTGCGCTCAGTCGCTGCTGCGGCACAACTGCGTCCACTTCCTTGCTACGGATACGCATCGCCCGAACAAGCGTCCGCCGATTCTTAGTAAAGGTCGTGATGCGGCTGCCGTTATCGTCGGCGTGGAGAAGGCGAGCAAACTTGTCGAAGACAACCCGCGAGCCGTTATAAACGGCGAATCGCTTCATCTCGACCCGCCGATCCCTTACGGGTCCCCAGGCAGAGCGAAGCGTTCCTTCATTTCGCGATTTTTCACCGGAACCGGGCAGTGAAGCCGCCCATTCACCAGGGCGAACCGATGACGAAGACTGATTCTCGAGTAACGATCCACATGGCGGCAAGCCTCGACGGCTTCATCGCTCGAAAGGACGGCCGCGTCGACTGGCTTGAAACCGCGGACGAATTTATGGGAGGGGAGACCATGGACGCAGGATTCGTCGAAGAGTTCCTTAAGACGATCGACTGCTACGTCATGGGATCACGAACATATGAAACTGCGCTGGAATTCGAGGCCAAAGGGTTCGGGTGGTCGTACGGCGACAAGCCCACGTTCGTCCTCACCACACGTGACCTGCCGCGGATCCGGGACACCGTCCAGTTCTACTCCGGTGATCTCGCGGAGCTCGTGAATGGACGCCTGCGGCCGATGTTCCGCACCATCTGGTTCGTTGGAGGCAGCGTCGTCTCCGCCGAATGCCTGCGCCTTGGGCTGGCCGATGAGGTTCGTTATTCGATTCTGCCCGTATTGATCGGCGAAGGCATCCCTTTCTTCGAGAAGCTCGACAAAGACGTCGCCCTTCATCTGGCCGAGGTCAAGGCCTACAAGAGCGGCATGGTGGAGCTTCTTTACGAGGTGCGAGGACGCGGCGGCGAGTCGAGAAACAGTCGATAAGCTGTCGCGATAGAAAACCTATCGCGACAGCAGCGAGGAATTTGCGGTTTACCTGAACCGAGTCGTGAAGTTCACATTCACCTGCTGGCCTGGATAAATCAAGGTCAGAGTTGGAATGTCTCCGACTGCGATTGGTGAGTCGAGCGGTTCTGCGTAGACCGTATAGTTTCCGGCATCCAGTCCGGTGATCGTGTATTGACCGGATGGATTAGTCACCGCGCTCGAAACGGCGACTCCGTTGGAGTTGACTGCAACAACAATCGCCCCATATACGGGAGCATTCCCGGTTGTACGAATGGCACCGCTGATCGATCCTTTGGATCCAGCAGCCGAGCTTGGATAGATCGTTGAGACCCCTGCCGTGTCATCCACCGAAAGCGTCTTTGCGAAATTCAACCCCGTTCCAACCCTGGGATACATCGTAGAGCCCAATATGCCCGTGTGATCCAGGCCTAGGAAGTGACCGATCTCGTGCACAGCTACGGATTCAAAGTCATAACGATCGGAGACAACGGTGGTGTTGGTCGTGAAGGCCGACCCCGGATTGAACATGACGTCCGCTTCCACGATCTGGCCGGCGAATTCGATGGGCTGGCCCAGTTCGTTCACCACGTCAGGCCCACCCGTGTCGTAGGCATAGGTGATCGTCAAACCCAGCGCGCTTGAAGCATATTCATTAGCCGTCACGTTCGAAGTGATCAGGTTGATTCCATCAAGGCCGGGTCTGACGTTGGCATCCGTGGCCGAACCTTCACTGAATGCAATTGAGGCCGTTGAGATTTGCTGCCACTTCTGAAATGACGTCCTTAGCACCTCGGCCTGCTCGCGCGAGCCGGTTACGTTCGCGCCTCTCACCGGGTTCATTCGCCATTGAATTGGAAAAGCGCCGGGCTTCCATCTCTGCTGTACGATCTGGTTGTCTGCGGAAATGAGTTTCTTTGTGACATACGACCACAGCGGCGTGGTGACTATAAGTATGATGAGTAGCACCCTGCTTAGTTTCTTCATCGCAAAAGCTCCCGTATTCTTGCCTTGAGCGCTTCGACCGGGGCTTTTTCAATAACACCGGCGTCTGATATTTGTCCTGTATCCGCATCGACGAGCGTGACGCCCGAAATGTTCGAAACAGCGGTGCGATCGACGATCTCGTACTTTCCTTGATTCAAACCGACCACCTGAAACGTGCCGTCACTCTGGCCTTTGAGGAAGACGATGACTTCCTCACCTTTCTGAAATATCGGCGACCCGGCGACCGACACATGCAGCGACCCGATTTTTCCGCCGATCTGACGGATTAGAACCGTTCTTCGTCGTTCACCTTTCATCGGGTCGTCGACAGTTATGGATACGTACGTGAACGCCAATCTTTTTTCTGCGTCCCACTGCGCGTAGACCTGCTCAACTCGGCCCTGCACGATGTTTTCGGACGTCTTCACCAGCTCAGGAAGATCCATCTTCTTGACCGTGGTTGCCGCCAATGGAAGCGCCGCTATTGCCATGATCAAGAGCAATCCCGTCAGATTAAAAAGTCTGTGGCTCATCGTATGAAGAATCCTCCTGTAAGCACTGTCGTATCGAGATTGGAATTCGTTAACATGACGTTCCTGGCGCCAACGGTTGCATTCGCGTCCACTTGAACGCGAACGATGATCATGGAAGATTGATATCGAACCGTGTTCACGGTGACTCCTGAACCGCTGACCGTCAATGCCGTTCCGTTGGCAGCGCTGATTCCGGTTCCCGCCACGGCCAGTTCCTTCGTTTGTCCTCTGGCAACTTCAACTGCAGATCCGCTCAACGGAATTGAACTGGCGCCGACGTCGAATACACCTATCTGCGTTGCGTTGAGCGCCGAGGTCCCGCTCGAAACATAAATATCGACGTTATTCACCGTAGCGCCGCCAGAGACAGCAACGCTGGTCTGCACCAAAGTTGTCGCATCACTCGTCACCTGAACGATCAGGGACGACGAAGTCTGCGCGCCAGTCTGCACGCGCACGGGCCCGGAAATCGCGGTTGCAGGCGCCGCAACGGTCAGCGATGTTGCGGTTGCGGTTGCCGCGGCCGCGCTGACTGTGCCGGCGCCGCTAGTAAAAATCACACTGTTGTCCGCTGCAGTTGTGCTGAATCCCGAACCGTTTAGCGTCAGTGTTCCCCCTCGCGCGACCGTCGTCGGGGAGACCGACGTCAGCGTCAACGGCGCGGCAGGAACAGGCGGCGTATAGATGATGCCCGCGGCAAGCGTACCAGCTGCGACGTTGGAAAGAATACTCAAGTTCCTCGTGAAAAAGAGTTCAATGCCATACAGGGGCTGGGTGGAGGTGACAAAGACGAATCCTCCATCCGACGTGCGCGACTGAGTCTGAGGAACCAACTCGCTCAAAAGTTTTGCAGTCTTTGTTCCCGGATTAATCGTGAACCGCGCTGTGCTGACGTTGGCGGCGCCCCCGATCAGGGCGCCCGCAGGGGTCATCGCATAAACATCGACGGTGGCCGCTGACGTGTTCGTATTCAGTAGAGCCAGCCCCGTCAACCACGGCGGCAGATCCGCAATATGCGAGAAGAGCAGCGTTGTGCGCGGCGTTGCTTGCACCGGAACGACGGCAAGTCCCCCGGTAACGCTGTCCGCATAGGCGACAAAACCGGTGATTGCGGCGCTCCCCGTCACTCTCACCCAACCGTTTTGAAAGCCTGCCGGGAAGCCAAACAGGTTCTCCGCAGTGTCTCGCACGGATCCGTTTCCAGCGATCGCACGGCTTACCGATGTCGGCGCTCCGCCCGCCTCCGGAGTAAATGTGATGGTGACGTTGTTCGTCGATGATGAAAGGTTCGTCACTCCCACAACGGTCGTGTAGTTGGCGCCGGAGAGCGACCCGCTGATGACATGGGGGAAATTGGCCTGCGTAAGGGTGGATGAAGCGCTTACGGCATTCATGACGCCCGATGACGGGTTTACGAGAAAACCGCTGATAACCGCAGTCCCTGCGATGTTCCCAGAGCCTGTGACTCGAATATGAGTTGCATCCGCGAGGTTCGCCGTTGGAAACAACGCCGATGCCTGATCCTTTACGATTCCCCCGACAGTGATCGCGCGCGTTACAGCCGCGGCCAGTTCTGTTCCTGCAGTTCCATACAACTTGATGGAAACGTTGTTCGTGGACGCCGCCAGGTTGGCAACGTTGATCTCCGTCTGTCCCGCAACCAGCGGAAAAATGATGTCGGTTGATTCGCTGGCAGCCTCGGCGCCGTCCGCAAACGTTGCGAAATCACCCCCGATCCAGAAACCCTGCAGGCCGGCGATCGCGCTCGTCGCTTGAACCCATCCCGCCTGGCTTGCAGCCGGAAAGAGTTCAGTCCCGAGTCTTGCGAGCTGTCCACGGGCCGGCACCGAT
>CAZIPZ010000059.1:0-3845 GCA_964541075.1 uncultured Solibacteraceae bacterium
CAATATCACGGCGCCGAACACAAAACCGTATACACCTTCGAAGCCCGTGAAGATCTGACGGTGGGCAATGCCTCAAAGTACTCCACGCTGCATCCGCGTTGCGGCACCAGTTTTCTCCTCGTGGTGATGATCGTTAGCATAATCGTTTTTTCCATCGTTCACTTTGACACCTTCACGGGCAAGCTTTTGTCCCGCGTTGCATTGTTGCCGCTTGTCGCCGGCCTGTCCTATGAGATCATTCGGTACTCCGCACGACGCCCGAAAAGTATTCTCCGGGTGGTCACTATGCCCGGCTTGCTGCTCCAAAAGATCACCACAAAAGAACCTGATAAAGCTCAACTCGAAATCGCCATTCGCGCTCTTGAAGAAGCCCTGACCGTATGACTTCCACAATTGACCTTCTGATGGACAAGCTTCGTTCAGTCGAAGTCCGTTATGAAGAACTGAACCTTACGCTCGCTGATCCGGAGGTGGTTTCCGACAGCAAGCGATATCAGAAGGCTGCAAAGTCACATAGCGAACTCGGGGAAATCGTCGAGAGATTTCGGGAATACAAGGATCTGGATCGCGGAATCAAGGATACTCAGGCCATGCTGAATGAGGAAACCGATGCCGACCTGAAAGCAATGGCGACGGAGGAGTTGTCCGAACTGGAAAAGCGGCGGGAGCGTTGCGAGCATGATTTAAAGCTGTTATTGCTTCCGAAAGATCCCAATGATGAGCGCAACATTATCCTCGAAATTCGCGCGGGCACTGGAGGAGACGAAGCGACGCTGTTTGTGGCCGATGTCTTTCGAATGTATTCACGCTATGCGGAGTCTCACGGATGGCGGGTTGAAATCATGTCTTCGAATCCGACCGGCGTCGGCGGCTTCAAAGAGATCATCGCACTCATCGAAGGCAAAGGCGTCTACAGCCGTCTGAAATACGAGAGTGGCGTCCACCGCGTGCAACGTGTACCCGCAACCGAGGGCAGCGGCCGAATTCACACTTCCGCGATAACTGTCGCCGTTCTTCCTGAGGCTGAGGAGGTTGAAGTCGAGATTCACGAAAAGGATCTTCGAATCGACACTTTCTGTTCATCCGGTCCGGGTGGACAATCTGTAAATACGACTTACTCGGCTGTGCGTATCACCCATATACCCACCGGGCTGGTCGTTTCGTGCCAAGACGAAAAATCGCAGATTAAGAACCGCGCCAAGGCCTTGCGCGTTCTTCGGTCTCGCCTGTACGAAATTGAGATGGAAAAACAACAGAAGGCGCTCGCCGATGAACGCCGTTCGATGGTCGGAACAGGTGATCGAAGCGAGAAGATTCGGACATACAACTTCCCGCAGAACCGTCTGAGTGATCACCGAATCGGCCTTACGCTCCACAGGTTGGATAGCGTAATGAATGGAGACATCGGAGAGGTGCTCGATTCTCTATCGGCTCACTTCCAGGCCGAGCGCCTCAAAAAAGAATTGGTTGCGTGACCATTCGTGAAGCTCTGCGCCATGCCGTTGAGCAACTCGAAAAACATCATCTCTCCAACGCCAGACTCCACTCCGAGGTGCTCCTTTCACACATCCTTGACGTGGATAAGACATACCTCTACGCGCACGACGACAGGATACTGGTCGGGCATGAGACCGAAGAGCTCAATCAGGCGATCTCCGATCGTATCCAGGGCGTGCCGCTGCAATATATTGTCGGCCAACAGGAGTTCTATGGCCGCAACTTCCTTGTAACTTCAGACGTCTTGATTCCTCGCCCGGAAACCGAAAACGTGATTGAGGCATTTCTGGAGTTTCGCAAGCAGAAGCAGGCGCCCGCTTGCCGCGTCCTGGATGTCGGAACAGGTTCAGGCTGCCTTGCGGTGACGATCGCCCTGGAGTCTCCGGCAGATTGGGTTATTGCAAGTGACATCTCCGAGAAGGCCTTGGACGTGGCGCGGCGTAATGCGAGGGCGTTGGCTGCTGATGTTCAGTTTGTATGCGCGGACCTGATCGATGGAATTCTGGGCCCCTTTGATTTCATCGTCTGCAACCCCCCATATGTAAGTCCAAAGGATTCGAAGTGGCTGCAGCGGGAAGTACGCGACCATGAACCTCACATTGCGCTGTTCTCACCGGGCGATGAGCTTGCGATCTATCGCAAATTGATTCCCTTGGCTCGCGAAGTACTTAGGCGAGAGGGGGTATTAATAGTCGAAATCGGTTTCGGCATGGAAGATCGAGTTCTCGAACTCTTTCGAACCGGTTGGGAAAGGCTGCCAACGAAATTGGACCTTCAGGGCATACCGCGAACAGTCATTGCGCGAGTATCGTAGCTCCCGGGTCGATGAGCACGTTCGACGGCTTGCTCCTCACCGTAAACCGGAATGCTCCATCCTGGCTGCCTACAAGAACCCGGCCAAGAAATATATCGTCCGCGTAGACCGGAACTGTCATCACAAAGCTGTCGTCCACGTCGGACTGTTTGATCGATCCCTCGATAACAAAGCCTGCTCGCGTTTCCTGAATGGCATAGTTCAACTCGTATTTGGGAATTCCAGAAGCGAGCACCCACTGATCGAAAAACCAATCCAGCTTTCGATCTCCACGCAGGTTCGGACCTGAGGTCATGTGCTTTTCAAAAACGCGCTTGAAATCCCACATGGTGGCGGGTCTGCCCTTATACGCGTCAAAAAATTCTCGGAGCGCCTTCAAAAAGGGCTCGTCCGGATCTTCATTCTCATTTCGCATGAGCATGCGCAGCATGTGAATAACCCAAAGCCCTTTGTCATAGACTGTTCCTATATAACCATCGCGATTCATTGAACTGGCAAGGCGTGTACCGAGCCAGATCGCGCCTGCACTCTCCTTCGTCTTGCCACCGGTTTCGCGATCCAACAGACGAAGACGCGCCTCGCGCAACAATGTCTCATGGGCGGCGGAGTTCCCATACTTGCGACCTAGATACATGGCCGCCACATAGTTCGCCAGGCCCTGAGATAGCCACTGATCATGGTAGCTTCGCCACGCCACACTGCTGACCCACTGCCTCGCGATCTCCTGGTTTCGCACGAATTCCATCGCAGCAAAATCCGATTCCGAAACCAACCCAAGCTTAGAACGCTGGTCTGAGTCGAGAAACGAGAGGACAGATACATAGATCAACGCGGGCCAGCCCTGCGATGAATCCGCGGGAATAGGCGAAACCGTCAGCCGCTTATATGGATATGGTCCCAATATACCCGCGAAATAACCGACGGCGGCGCTGACTTCCGACAGAACATCGCCTGCAAGCATCTTTGCGGTGAATGCGGTATTGTCGGGCGGCTGTGGCGGGCCCTCAATCGACGTGTGCGGTCGAAGGACCGGTGGAACTCGTTCGAACCCGGTCTGATGCTGGAACGCGCGACGATGTGCAACCTCTCTGGCAACGGGTTCGAGATCACCGTAAGCGCACACATCGACCGGAACCGATTCCGTTTCACTTGTGACAAGATCAAACTGGCCAATGCTGAAACCGGCGAGGGAAGATTCTCCTTCGCTCCGCCAGGTCGAATGTCGCAGGCCGCTCTCGTCCCAGTGCTTCAGTTTCTCGCCCGTGGCGACCAATGTATGATCCGTTGGATAGTGAAACGCGAGATTGAACAGCGCACGGTCGTCCTCTCCATGGCTGGGATACCAAGCATCGTGCTCCTGAACAAAGGACACCCGAGCGTACTGGGAGATAGCAGAACCCGAATAGACGACATGAAGAATGATTTCCTCTCCGACCTGGAGGGCCTTCGGCAGAACGACGACGAATGAATTGACTCCGGCGCCCCGCACGCCGTTATCGTTAGCCTGCTCTCGCTGGTCGAATGGCACGGCCTC
>CAZIPZ010000059.1:3855-20106 GCA_964541075.1 uncultured Solibacteraceae bacterium
TCCAGAATCCACGGTGACGGCCGACACGCGAAGGCGATTGGCCAAATCAAAGTTCAGCAGCCGTGAACCTTCAACTGTGGCTTTTAAGCGGACTCCAACCTTGCCCTCGAGTTGATGCGTGGTCGTCAAGGTCGCGTCAATATCGTAGGAAAGAATGTCGAAGGGGAGCTTGCTCTCATCCGCCAAGGCTTCAACTTCACGTCCTTCCCCTCGCCGGTTAAAACTTCCCCACACGTCCACGACGCCGGAAGCAGGGTCCGGCTTAAGAATAGAAACTTCTTCGACGTTGAGGGGATCCACGATTACGTCGAACCATCCAAGCCTTTCTCCGTTCAGTTCTCCGAAAAAAAGAGACTCCCGCTCAGGCTCAATGTATTCGGACAACAGCCGGTAATTCATTGTTCCTGAACGACTGCTAAGCGTCTGGTCCAAAGGCAGAAGTGCAGACAGATCTTCGCTGCTTACGTCTTCCTGTGCAGAATCGTTGTAGGCCTTCAAGATCTCGTCATATGTCTGATCGGTGAAACGGAAGAATGCAGCTCGAAACCGTTCGTTCAGCAAGGGAGAGCCGGTGAACCTGAACATTTGTTGCTTGTCAATCGGGCCCGGCGGCACAGCGACGACTTCGCCGCTTCCAATGAAAACCGCACCAGTCACCTTCCCTTCGACCGGCTCCAAAAATGCAATGGTTCCTCGGTTAAAGGAGATGGAGAACACGTCGCGGCGTATCGTAATATCGTGTATGTTGTAGATCTGCTTTTTGTCTAGGCGTATTTTTGACAGCTGCGCTAAGATCTGGTCCGCTTCAATCGGCGCAGACGTTTGAGACGCTGCAGAGACCGCAAACAACAGACAAAACAGCGCACGCATGGCTGGGAATTTTACATGAAACAATTTCTGGTCCCAATTTTTGTCTTCCTTTTTTTAACTTCGGCGTTTGCCCAAGACGAAGACGCAGTGGCAAAGCGAACTCGCATCGGAAAGCAGAGTTCCACGACCAGCGGCGATCGCGGCCTGTTCACAGTGCCGGGCGTTGAGACTCTGAACAAAAAGCAGTTCTCGTTCGGTGTAGGGTTCAACAACATGGACCGAACTCCGCGCGACATCGACATCAACAGCTTCCCACTTTATGTGTCCTATGGATTATTTGGAAGACTGACTGTCACCGGCGCGTTCGAACTGCAGCGCCAGCTTACGGCGAGAAATCTCGCTCAAACAGGGTTCAACTCCTCGTACCCCTTCGTTGCCGACGCCTTCGCCGAAGGTTTTGGCGACACGATCCTGTCGGCAAAGTATCGCCTCCAACGCCGGCGAGACAATGTAGGTGGAATCAGCCTTAAAGGTTTCGTGAAGCTACCAACAGCCGATGCAAAAAAGGGGCTGGGTACGGGGGCGACGGACGTCGGAGCGGACCTCATCTTTAGTTCGCTTTTACCCTTAGGCTTTGTTCTTCACTCTTCTATGGCGTTCACGGCCACAAGCGATGCAGAGGCACCTTTTTCCACAACGGCGGGCGCAAAACGTGGATTAAAAGACGAAATGCGAAGCGGATTCGGCGCCGCATGGCCTTCTTCCGGAATGAACATCTTCGGGGGAACGCTACAGGGGATCTTTGAATACGCTACTGTGACTTTTGTGGGAGCTGGCTCGACTAACGCCGCATCAACCAGAATCCAGAATCCGAGCGATATTTCAGGCGGCATTCGTTTTCTCGCGCTGGATCAAGGAATCACGGTGGATGCGGGGTACCGCACAAATAGCAATTTCGATCTCGATTTTCCCAACAATAAGAATCGCCATGGCTACACGTTTAATTTGAGCTATACGAAGCCGGTGGCGGTTCCGAACCTGACTAATCACTATCCGCTGGTTGTGCTGGAAAGCGACTCAGATGAGCTTGCCCGAGGCGGAACCGCAACTATAACCGCCGAAGGCTTCGACGCCGACAACGATGAACTCCAATATTCATGGATGGCTACAGGAGGCGAGATCACGGGATCCGGCAGCACCGCGAAGTTCAACGCAGCCAACCTTCAGCCCGGGAAGTACACCATCAGGGCTACTGCGACCGACGGCAAAGGCGGCACAACGGTGTCTGAAATCGATATCACCATCAAACCGTAAGATTCAGACGGTACCAATCTATCGTCCGTCGCAGTCCTTCCTCGAAGCTCACGGCGGTTCTATATCCCAGCTTTTCTTCCGCTTTGCGAATGTCCGCCTGGGAATGTTTAATGTCCCCGGGCCTTGGATCCGCGTAGATCGGAGCAATATCTTTTCCGGTAATTTTATTGATCTGCTGGAGCATCGAATTCAGCGTGATCCGATCGCCGCATGCGATGTTGAACGCTTCCCCCGCGACGCCCGTTGCGGTGCACGCCAGGAGATTGGCCTCCACCACATTCTGCACGTAGGTGAAATCGCGGGAATGCAACCCATCGCCGTATATCGTAGGGCGACGATCCTGCAGCACCGCCGGTATAAATAGCGCCAGAACACCACTATAGGGAGACTTCGCATCCTGCCGCGGGCCGAACACATTGAAGTAACGCAGCGCCACAGTCTCGAGGGCATAGGTTTTCGTGAATACTTGGCAATAGATCTCTGCAAATAGTTTTTGAGCACCGTATGGAGAAAGTGGATTCGGCATCATGCCTTCGTGTTTGGGAAGAGTCGGGCTGTCACCATAAAGAGAGGAAGAAGACGCGTAAACGACTCTTTTCACGCCGGCGTCCCTGCAGGCGATCAGCAGTCGGAGAGTTCCATTGACGTTCGCTTGATGAGACTTTGCAGGATCGGCAATGGACTTCGGAACGGACGGAATGGCGGCCTGATGAATGACGTACTCCACGCCTCTAAGAACATCCACTAGAATCGATGACTGACTGATATCCTCCTTGAGGATCTCGACCTGTTTTTCAAACGCACGCACATTGTCTCTATTGCCGGTCGAAAAGTCGTCGATGACTTTCACGTTATGGCCGCGGCGCAACAATTCCTCGACAATGTGGGACCCGATAAAACCACCGCCGCCAGTCACCACGTAATGAGCCATGAACAAACCTCCCTCGTCAATCGATAGCGTGTCTCAGGCAAACTGTCTTCCAACGAAAATTCCCGGCAAGATCGAAAAGACTGGCGGGTGACTGTAAGCCGAATTCTGTTCCCCAATCTTACGATCAGGGCGGCGATCATTCGTCTAGGCTTCGAATTTCTTCAAAGCTCAAGCGGCCTACCCGGAAACCTGGAACGGGCCGTCCCCAGCGCCGGCGAGCGGCGCCACGTTTCTCTATTTGGCCTTGCTCCGTGGGGGGTTTGCCAAGCCGGTCCGTTGCCGAACCGCTGGTGCGCTCTTACCGCACCTTTTCACCCTTACCGCACCTTTTAGGATGCGGCGGTATATTTTCTGTGGCACTTTCCGTCTCTTGCGAGCCCTCGTATTACGAGGCACACTGCCCTGTGGAGTTCGGACTTTCCTCTTCCGACCGAAACCGGAAGCGATCACCCGTGCACCCGCCTCTATGATTTTATGCGTTGAAGCAAGTTAAGCAATTCTTTGGGTGGTCCAGAATGGAATTGCATGAGCACTCCAGTGGAAGGATGGCTGAAGCGAAGAGATGCGGCGTGCAGGAAGTATCGGTCTAGAGGCCCGTATTTGCGCACGAATTCGCGATAACGACGCTCGCCATATACGTCGTCGCCCACGACGGGTGTTCCGATTGCGCTCAAATGCACCCGGATTTGATGAGTTCGACCGGACTTAATGTTCACTTCAAGCAGCGAAAACCCACGCAATTTTTCTATGATGCGGTACTCCGTGAGAGCCGCACGTCCCCTGGCCGTCTGGGCCGCCATCCGGGTTCGAATGGTTCGATGCCGTCCGATGCTCAATTCAATGACGCCCTCCTCTCGCCTTGGTCTGCCGTGGACAAGAGCCAAGTAAGTTTTTTGAATCTGACGGTCCTGGAAGGACTTGCTTAGGCGCGCGTGGGCGGTATTATTCTTGGCGACCACCATCAGGCCTGATGTCCGTTTATCGAGACGATGAACGATGCCGGGCCTCGACTTCCCGCCTGCATCTGACAGATTTCGAAAGTGAAACAACAGTGCATGAACCATAGTCTGTTCCGTGGTTTTTGCGCCAGGGTGAACAACAAGTCCGGCTGGTTTTTCAATCACCGCAAGATCTTCATCCTCGTAATGGATTTGGAGTGGGATTTGCTGAGGGACAAGTGTCGTAGGCTGAGAGAAACCGAGATCGACTTCTATGATCTCGCCGCCCCGGAGCTTGTAGCCTGCTTTCTGTCGCCGTCCCTGGACTTGAATCGCTCCATTGCGATTCAGCATTTGAATCTGAGAGCGGGTCAGGCTGTTAAGGCGGCCTGAGAGGAAGACATCCAGGCGCAGCCCGCGGTCGTCAGGCCCGGCCTGGAGCTTCATTGCGGAAGATCTCCACTGCCAACAGGGCGACGCCGATGGAAATGGCCGAGTCGGCGACGTTAAACGCGGGCCAACTGTAGGAACCGACGTACAGTTCAAGAAAATCGACCACGTATCCGTAGGCAATTCGGTCGTAAAGATTACCTAGAGCGCCGCCCAGAATGAGGCTAAGCGCAACTTGTAGCAGTCGGGCGCCCGCCGGCGTTCGGACGCTATAAAGAATTACAGCGCCCACTGCGATAGCGGCAATAGACGACAAAAGAATGGATTTCAAGGGTGAACTGAGAGAGGAAAAGATGCCGAAGGCGACTCCGGTATTTCTTAGATACGTAATGTCAAAGAACCCGTCTATCACTGGGGTCGATTCGTGAAGGGCGAAATTCGACCGGATTAGGGACTTAGTCCAGCGATCCAGGACCAACGTCGCCGCGACCAAAAAAAAATAGGGCAGACGGGCTTGGAATTTCAGCTCCATGCGATGGAAAATTATAGCATTCACATGGGCTGAGCCGTTTTGGAGGGTGAGGGAATTGTGGTATCCTCAACTTGCATCAACGAGGTCTAGACAAACGGGACATGAAACCTATAGAAAATAACGAGCCGGGCGAAAGTGTATTCAGCACAGCCACAAAAATCTCAGATTCACCAACGTGGTTTTCCTCGCTCGTAAGCCAGTTCCGGGAACTAAGTGAAGCGCGAAAGCATCCACAAAGGCCGGTGGAAATCACTGCAGAACGCGACCTGGCAGCTCTTGACAAACTGATTGAAAACCCCTCGCCTCTCGCTTCCCTTATCGCACAGATCCGGAACAACATTGATGAGCGGCTGCATCCCAAACAGAAGATCCAAGTCTCATCGGCTCCTGTAGAAGTCGAAGAGATTTGGTCGAAACACGATACAGGCGTGCCTGGACTCTTATCGATCGGTGTTCACGCCCTGGCCGTTACGCTACTGTTGATTCCGTGGGCGACGTCGGCAAGCAAGCCGAAGGTCACGGAAACTGCCGTGATGATTTACGCGCCGGACACGCTGATCCTCAATCTTCCTCAGATGAACGATAAGTCGGGCGGCGGCGGCGGCGGCGGCCAGAGAACAGTCGCCCCACCGTCATTGGGACGTTTGCCCAGGGCCGCAGACAAACAGTTTGCTCCTCCGACGGTCGAACAGAAGAATCCGGATCCAACGCTTATCGTTGAGCCCACCGTGGTTGCGCCGCAATTGGCGCAGCTGCCGATAACACATATGCTTCAAATTGGCGACCCTGAAGGCCTCGTCGGTCCGCCTTCCGGAGGTCCTGGCATAGGCGGCGGCATCGGCAGCGGCCAGGGCAATGGCGTAGGCGTCGGAAAGGGCCCTGGAGTCGGTCCTGGTGAAGGCGGCGGTTATGGGGGAGGAGTCTTCAGAGTCGGCGGCGGCGTCAGTCCGCCGGTGATCATTCACCGCGTGGAGCCTCTTTACTCCGAAGAGGCCCGCAAGGCGCGATATCAAGGCACTGTCGTTCTGGAAGCCATCGTTCGAAAGGATGGAACCTGCGACATCATCCGAGTCGTCCGCAGCCTCGGTTTCGGATTAGACGAAAATGCAATGCTCGCCCTGAAACAGTGGCGGTTCCGTCCGGGCATGAGAAATGGCGTTGCTGTGGACGTCTCTCTGAACATCGAGGTCAATTTCAACCTGCGATAGTTCAATTTCAACCGGAAACGAAGGGGCCGCCGCACATACGGCGGCCCCTTTCTGCGTCTATGGTATTTTGAGCATAGGAGAAGCGAGATGAAGGATGTCGTTATCATCAGCGCAGTCCGCACGCCTATCGGCAAGTTCCAGGGATCCTTGAAGTCCTTGAGCGCGCCACGACTTGGGGCGCTTGTCGTGAAAGCTGCGGTGGAACGCGCCGGCCTTGATGCTCTTCAGGTGGACGAAGTCATCATGGGGAATGTTGTATCGGCCGGTCTGGGCCAAAACCCAGCCCGTCAATCGGCTCTCGGTGCGGGACTATCTCCTGAAGTAGCCGCCATGACGATCAATAAGGTTTGCGGGTCGGGACTTAAGGCCGCAGCCCTCGCGGCACAGGCTATTCAGGCGGAAGATTCGGAGCTTGTTATCGCGGGTGGAATGGAAAGCATGACCAACGCGCCGTACCTCTTGCCTAAGGCGAGGGAAGGCTATCGGCTCGGGCACGGAACGATAGTCGATTCCATGATCCAGGACGGCCTTTGGGACGCCTACGAAAACTTCCACATGGGAAACACGGGCGAGATCGTATCTGAAAAATATCGGGTGTCTCGTGAACGCCAAGACGAGTTCGCCCTGAACAGCCATCGCAAAGCTGTGGCGGCTGCTCGCGCCGGCAGGTTTCGTCCGGAGATTCTTCCGATTTCCATTCCAAAAGGAAATCGCGACGCCGACTTATTCGATGCGGACGAGTCGCCTCGGTCTGACGCCAGCCTTGAAGCGCTTCGGGCATTGAAGCCCATATTCAAAAAAGACGGGACCATTACCGCTGGAAACGCCCCAGGTGTGAACGACGGCGCGGCGGCCGTCGTGGTCGCATCAATGGACCGCGCGAAGGCTCTCGGCAAAACGCCGCTCGTTAGGATTGCGGGGCATGCCGTAAGCGGAATTGAACCATCCCTTGTAATGATGGCGCCGGTGAAAGCAGTGCGAAAGCTTGCTGAAAAGCTTCAATGGAAGCTGCCAGACGTGGATCTGTTCGAGCTGAATGAAGCGTTCTCCGTTCAGGCGGTGGCTGTCATTGAGCAACTGAAGCTGAATCCGGAGAAGGTGAATGTCAATGGCGGCGCAGTTGCTCTAGGGCATCCGATTGGAGCGAGCGGGGCGCGTATCCTTGTAACGCTCATCTATGAGATGATCAGGCGGGATGTCCGAAAGGGTATCGCCGCCCTTTGCCTCGGCGGCGGAAACGCTGTGGCATTAGCAGTGGAAAGGTGATTGAACTTGTCTGAAGTCAAGACTATCGGCGTAATTGGAGCGGGAACGATGGGAAACGGCATCGCACACGTCGCGGCCCGTTCCGGATTTAATGTCATTCTTCTTGATGTCGGACGGTCTGTTCTGGACCGCGCCTTATCGACGATTTTGAGGAATCTCGACCGCGAAGTCGCGAAAAGCAAGATCACGTCCTCAGATCGAGATGCTGCGGTTGCGCGTATCCGAACGACCACGCAAAACAACGATCTCTCTGGCGCTGATTTCGTGATCGAGGCAGCCGTCGAACAGCTCGACGTCAAAATGAAAATTTTTGAAGCGCTGGATCGGATTGCGCGCGCGAACGTGATCCTCGCATCAAACACATCTTCTCTCTCGATCACTAAACTCGGATCGAGAACGCTGCGGCCGGAGAAAGTCATCGGACTTCATTTTATGAATCCGGTTCCTGTCCTGAACCTTGTTGAGGTTGTCCGCGGTCTAGAAACCTCCGACGATACGTATGCTGCAACCGTTCGCCTTGCCGGGTCGCTCGGCAAAACCCCCGTCGAGGTGAACGACTATCCTGGATTCATTTCCAACAGAGTGTTGATGCCAATGATCAATGAATCCATCTATTGCTTGATGGAGGGTGTGGCCACTGCTGAAGCAGTCGACTCTGTGATGAAAATCGGCATGAACCATCCCATCGGGCCGCTCGCGCTCGCAGATCTTATCGGTCTGGACGTTTGTCTCGACATCATGGAAGTGTTGCACGTCGGACTCGGCGATTCAAAGTACCGTCCCTGTCCGCTGCTGCGCAAACTCGTCGATGCAGGCCGCCTTGGAAGGAAGTCCGGACAGGGGTTTTATCAGTATTGATTCGCAATGGAATTGCGGAATTCAAATCAATAAGGACCGGACCTGTCCGTCATAGTAGGAAGCTATCGTTATGATCCATTGTCAGAACTGCACAATCCGAAATCCGATGAACCGGGAATTCTGCTGGAAGTGCGGCGCCAAATTGTTGGTGGCCTCGGGTCCAGCGCCGTTCGATTCCACCATTCCTTTCATGGAAGAGCACGTCCTTGAGAGAATCAGCGCCTTGGAATACACCATGAACCTCCTCACCAAGCGCATCGATTCACTGATGGAAACCATCGAGCGGGTTGCAGCCAGCAACTTCATCGATCACACGATGATCGAAACGTTGACGGACTCGCTGGAGGACGCCGGCATTGATCTCGCGAATCTCGAATCCGAGTGGAGAAAGCGCATTGATACGCGCATCCTCGAAACCGAAGAGGTTGATCGCCTCAGTAATCGCATGCAGCGAGTCATGGATTCATATCGAGGAACGGATCGAAAGCAGTTCGCACTCTGGGTCGAAAAAGCATATGACTTGCTGGTTGCCGACAGAGCGCCCGAAAGTCTCCACTTCCTGACTTCCGCTTACGAGCATGATCCCGGAAATTTCGAACTGGGCCTGCTGCTCGCCGAAGTTCACTTCCAGTCCAAAGAGTATGCCAGCGCTAAGGAATTCCTCGCTCCGCTGCTACACGCAAGGCCGGATCATTTCGAGGCGACGTTTCTGATGGGCCTCATCCAGCAGCGAAAAGGCAATTTGCGCGAGGCGCAGGCCAAATTAGAAACGGCGGTTGGAATCAAGAAAGATTCATCCGCTGCACATGCGACGCTCGGATCTCTCCTTGCCGAAGTCGGCAACAAACAGAAAGCGCTCAAGCATCTTTCGACTGCGCTGAAACTGAAGCCCAGCGCGCCGATTCATTTTCTGATGGGCGCGGTGTATTACGGCGTCGGCCAGCACAAACGCGCCATTCAACATTTGAAGCGGGCGACAGAACTGGATCCCCAGTTTGGAGAGGCGCACTACCAGCTAGGTCTGTTGTGCCTGGAAATGAACTGGCTCCGAAAGGCCCAGGAATGTTTCAAAACAGCCCAAGCACTGAATCCCCGCGAACGGCGCTATCGCAAACGCGTGCGCAGCTTTTCCGAGGAAGCCACCGGCCCGGATCAACTAAGCGGACTTATCCGCGAAGAATTGCGTCTGGTGAAATGCGCAAATTCCAAGCGGACCAAATAAAGAACTGAGGATAACCATGGCGGAAGAACGGAATGAAAAAGGCAGAGCCATCGATCTGGCCGTGTCACAAATTGAAAAGCAATTCGGTAAAGGCTCCATTATGCGTCTTGGCGGCATCGATGCCGCAGCCGGATTGGACGCAATCAGCTCCGGATCCTTGTCGCTCGATGCGGCGCTCGGAGTAAACGGTTTCCCACGCGGCCGCGTCATCGAAATTTTCGGGCCGGAATCCAGCGGAAAGACAACGCTTGCGCTGCATGCCATAGCCGAAGCTCAGAAACTCGGCGGAGCGGCTGCATTCGTCGATGCCGAACACGCACTGGATGCGGCTTATTCCCGCAAGCTGGGAGTGGACATCGAAAATCTTTTGGTGTCACAACCGGACAGTGGTGAACAGGCCCTGGAAATCGCTGAAGTGCTCATTCGCAGCGGTGCAATTGACATCGTCGTGATCGATTCGGTCGCCGCTCTTGTTCCACGCGCCGAACTCGAAGGCGAGATGGGTGAGGCACAAATGGGTCTTCAGGCGCGCTTGATGTCCCAGGCGCTTCGAAAACTAACAGGCATTGTGTCCAAGTCCAAAACCTGCCTGGTATTCATCAATCAGATTCGCGAAAAGATCGGCGTCATGTTCGGCAACCCCGAAACGACGACCGGCGGTCGCGCCTTGAAGTTCTACTCATCAGTGCGTGTGGATGTGCGTCGAATCGCCTCCATCAAAGATGGTGATGAAGTCGTCGGCAGCCGGACCAAAGTTAAGATCGTCAAAAACAAGGTTGCTCCACCTTTCCGCGAAGCTGAATTCGACATTATGTACGGCGAAGGCATTTCGCGTGAGGGCGACCTGCTGGATCTCGCTGTAGATAAAAACGTCGTCGATAAGAGCGGCGCATGGTTCTCCTTCCAGGGTGAACGCCTCGGTCAGGGCCGCGAAAATGCACGGCAATTTCTGAAAGACAACCACGACTATCGTGGACGAATCGAACTCGCCCTCCGAGAAATCATGGGCCTCGCCATTCCAACTGTTCCACCGGCAGCGGCTGCAGCGGCTTCGGATAACGGCCACAAGCGGCGTTGAAGTCAGAGTAATCCCTACGATTACAAGGAGGGATTACCAGCGCCCCCCTTCAATCTGTTAAATTACTGAGATGTTCAAGCAGATTTCCGACAAGGTGAGCCTGCCGGAGCTCGAAAAGCAGGTCCTCGATTACTGGACCACCAATCAGCTTTTCAAAAAGAGCGTCGAGGCCCGCCGGGACGCCCCAGATTATACGTTTTACGAAGGTCCACCGACCGCCAACGGACGGCCCGGCATCCATCATGTCTTTCCACGCACGATTAAAGACCTCACATGCCGGTACTGGACCATGCGTGGGTTCCAGGTGCATCGTAAAGCCGGCTGGGATACGCACGGCCTCCCTGTCGAAATCGAAGTAGAGAAAAGACTCGGGCTCAAGCATAAGGGTGAAATCGAAACCTACGGCGTCGCCAAATTCAATGCGGAATGCCGGAAATCCGTTTTCGAATACAAGGACGTCTGGGAGAACCTCACGGCGCGCATGGGTTATTGGATCGATATGGATCACCCGTATGTCACGTGCGAAAACCAATACATCGAGTCCGTATGGTGGGCGCTGGACCGTTACTTCAAAGAGAGCCTCATCTATCAGGGCTTCAAAGTGCAGCTCTACTGTCCGCGCTGCGGCACTCCCCTTTCCTCCCATGAAGTGTCCCTTGGGTATCGTGAGGTTCAGGATCCCTCCGTTTATCTCAAGGCAAAAATCAAAGGCGAGGAAAACACTTACTTTCTAGTTTGGACCACAACGCCATGGACGCTGATCTCGAATGTTGCCTTGGCGATCAATCCAGACTTGGACTACATCAAGGTTCGATATAAGGGTGATCTTCTGATCCTGGCAAAGGATCGCCTCACCGTCGTACCTGACGGCGCCGAAACTATAGAGGGATACAAAGGAGGCGATCTTGTCGGAAAAGAATACGAACGCTGGTTCGATTACTTTCCAGCAGACCAAAAAGCATGGCGAGTGATCGGTGGTGATTTTGTTACAGCCACCGACGGATCCGGCATTGTTCACATTGCACCCGCCTACGGCGAAGACGACTATCGGGCATCAAAGAAAAACGACCTGCCAATGATTCAGGCCCTGGATGCACGCGGCCAATTCCTCGACGCGGCAGGTCCATACGCGAGAAAGTTCTTCAAGGCGGCCGACCCTGAGATCACTGCCGACCTGAAATCACGAGGCCTCCTTTTCAAGAAGGAAACCTACACGCACGCATATCCGCATTGCTGGCGTTGCGACACCCCGCTGCTCTACTACGCGCGGAAGTCCTGGTACATCCGTACGACCGATTACGCCCCTGACATGATCGCTTACAACAAACAGATTCACTGGCATCCACCGGAGACTGGTGAAGGCCGTTTCGGAAACTGGCTGGAAGAAAACAAGGATTGGGCGATATCGCGAGATCGCTATTGGGGCACACCGATACCGATTTGGGTCTGCCAAGCTTGCGACTCCAAGCGCTCCATTGGAAGCGTGGAAGAGCTTCGCCGCGAAGGCGCAACGCTTCCAGAACCTCTGGATCTGCACAAACCTTACATTGATGAAGTGCTGCTCAGGTGCGCCTGCGGCGGCCAGATGCGGCGTATTCCGGAATTGGTCGACGTCTGGTTCGATTCCGGAGCCATGCCGTTTGCACAATGGCACTACCCATTCGAAAATCAGGACGTTTTCAAGCATGCTTTCCCTGCGGACTTTATTTCCGAGGCAGTCGATCAAACGCGCGGATGGTTTTACACTCTTCACGCGATCAGCTCGTTTCTTTTCAAGCAGCCCTGCTTCAAGAACGTCATCTGCAGCGATCTTGTCCTGGACAAAAATGGCCAAAAGATGTCGAAAAGCCGTGGAAACACGGTTGATCCTTTCGAAGTGATGAACAAATACGGCGCGGATAGCGTCCGATGGTTTTTGATCGCCAGCAGTCCGACATGGAAACCGAAACTGTTCGATCTCGATGCAATCGCCGAGGTTCAGCGCAAATTCTTTGCGACCCTTCTCAACACCTATGCGTTCTTCGCGCTTTACGCGAATGTGGACGGATTTGCATATAAAGAACCCGAAATTCCAGTCGCCGAGCGGCCGGATATCGACCGCTGGATACTCTCTCTGTTGAACACAACAGTCGCCGAATACGTTCAAGCCATGGAGTCGTACGATCCTACGAGCGCGGCTCGAATCGTCAGTAATTTCACAATCGAACAACTTTCGAACTGGTACGTGCGACGAAACCGACGACGGTTCTGGAAAAGCGAACCGGGACGGGACAAGACGGCTGCTTATCAGACGCTTTTTGAGTGTCTCCTGGCGATCGTGAAAATGACGGCGCCTATTGCGCCGTTCCTTGCGGACGAAATCTATCGCACCCTGAATGCTGAGACTCGGCGGGAACCATTTGATTCCGTCCACCTTGCAGCCATGGTTGTCCCCGACAAAAGCGTCATCAATTCGCAATTGGAAAGCCGCATGGACATCGCACAACGAGTCGTCGGCCTTGTTCGCTCCATGCGGGCAAAGACAAGTTTGAAGGTGCGACAGCCCCTGGCGCGCCTCGCGATTCCCGCCTCCGCCGAAACACGCCGCTTGATCGATCATGTGACCGACGTCATTCTGGAAGAGGTTAACGTCAAGAATATCGAGTTCATTGACGAATCCTCGCCAATCGTCCGTAAGACCGCCACCGCAAACTTCAAGATCATTGGACCCAAATTTGGAAAGAGCGTCAATTCAGTGGCGAAACGGATCAAGGAAATGTCTTCCGCGGAAGTCATTCAGCTGGATCAAAGCGGGATGTTCTCGACGGACGTGAATGGAACCCATGTCACGATCGTGAGAGAGGATGTGAGTATCGCGGCCCAGAGCATCGAAGGCTGGCTTGTGGATTCGGCTGACGGCCTAACCGTCGCGCTCGACACGACTCTGACGCCTGAACTTGTGAATGAAGGTTTGGCGCGCGAATTCGTGAACCGCGTCCAAAACATGCGGAAGGACGCCGGATTCTCTGTTACGGACCGCATCCAGATTCATTTCGAATCATCCCCGCGTGTGGCGGATGCTGTTAACCGGATGGCGGACTACGTTAAATCCGAGACACTCGCGACTCAAATTACGGCAGGCCGCGATTCTGCGGAACACAGGGTTCAGTGGGATATTGAAGGCGATCGCTGCGAAATTGGCATTTCCAAGGCTTGAAAGGCATCGCTCACTTCGCTACTCTTAGAAGGTTCGCCTAGCCGAGGTAGCTCAGATGGTAGAGCGCGGCCCTGAAAAGGCCGGCGTCGGCGGTTCAATTCCGTCCCTCGGCATTCCCCTTATGTTCAAGTCTCCATCTCGGCCGCAAGCTCGCCGGCGGCGTTGATAATGTCGGAATGTTTACGGCGCAATTCCCTTCACGTTTTTGTCGCCTTTCTTTTCATTCATCAGGAGTCCGCTTGTTGTTTGTCTAACAGGCTTTTTCTCTTTCCAAACCTTCTTCACTCTCCTTGGATGTTGGGTGCACTTTTCCAATAGTCGCCTTTCAAGTGTGGTAGGCAGCGTCCCGCCTTGCCAAAGGTGGCGATCCAGTCTTCAAACCATGTTTTTGCAGTGATGTGACTTGTCTTCCCAGAAGGAAATTCGGTTTTTCTTTTTCAACGTATATTTTCCTGTTTCGGAAACACGCTTCTCGGTTTTCGCCCATTCGCGGCGCCGGTTTTTCCACAAGGTTCAACCTTTTCGGGACTCAGTCAGCCTTTTTCGAGACGGTCTTTCCAGTCTTTTGAATGGGGTTATCCCTTTTGCAGAGTGGTTTTTCTTTTTTCCCACTCTTATCGGACAAGTTGAGTCCAAGTCGGACCTTGCCTACATGCTGACTTTTGGGGATGCGTGTCGACTTTGCGGTCAGGGAGCGAACGCTTCGTACATTCGCTGGCGAAGGAATGCTCGCCGCTGTTCGAGTTCGTGGATGCGGCGACGATATTGGCCGCGGCCGAGATAATCTGAAATTCCGATGATGGTCATGACTCCGCCCATCAGAGCAAAAAAGTAGGTGAAAGCAAAGGTCATAGGAAATTCATCGAAGATTTCTCGCACGGGCCCGACATAGGCCGAGAGATGAAGCACACCGCCAATGACGCCGATGGTGGCGCCGATCATCATTTTCAACCTGCAGTTGGAATATTTTCCGTTAAGATTCATGATCTCTACGGAAACCTGCGCATATTCACGCTCAATGGCATTCTGTTCGCGGGGTCGCCGGCGCGTCGGCATAGACTCGTACTTTTTGACGAGATCGTCATATTCCTTTCGCGTGTCGGGATTCAGCAGCGTTTCCTTAATGAAGTTCAAACGGCTCATTTGTTCATGAGCCCAGGCCTGCTTATCCGGAGGGTTCTTGTCAGGATGGAAGCCTTTTGCGATTTCCTTGAATGCGTGCTTGATCTCGGTAGCGGTCGCTTGCCTTGGCACGCCGAGTTCGTCGTAGAAGGTTTTCATCGAAGCCGCCAAAGCCATTATAAACGGAGCGCAAAGACTTTAAGAAACAAAGATGGTAATGCCCGTCTTTGAAATCCGCGCTTGAAACGTGCCGCCTACTTTAGACGTGGATCGGCGGCGTCTCGCAAGCCCTCGCCAACAAGGTTATAAGACGTAACCGTTATGAAAATGGCAAAGCCGGGAAAAGCGGTCAGCCACCAGCCGCTGGGTAGCAGTTGGCGGGCGCTCGACAATATCGATCCCCAGCTTGCAGTGGAGGGAGGAACCCCGAATCCGAGGAAACTGAGTGTGGACTCAATCAGAATTGCAGAAGCAATTCCAAAAGTGGCTGCAACGAGGACCGGAGCAAGCGTATTCGGGAGGACGTGCCGGAATATGGTGCGGAAATCCGATGCTCCAAGAGCTTGTGCTGCAACAACATACTCCAAGGACTTTGCCTTGAGAAATTCCCCCCGGGTCAATCGCGCCACCGTGGGCCAATTCGTAATTCCGATGACCACCATGATGTTGAAAATGCTTTGAGGCAGAAATGCCACTACTGTGATTATCAGGAAAAAGGTCGGGATCGTGAGCATGATCTCGATGAGCCGCGAGACGATGATGTCCACAATGCCGCCGTAATAACCGGCAAGGGCGCCTACAACCAGGCCGATCAGTACATAGATGGAAACCGCTACGAATCCGACCGAAAGCGACACCCGTGATCCGTGGACGAGGCGGCTCGCAATGTCGCGCCCGATCTCATCGGTTCCCAGAATGTGCTGCGCGGACGGAGGCTGAATCGCCGACCGCAACTCGATATCGTTTGGCGAATACCGAATCGGAGGAAAGATCACCCAGTCTTCCGCTTTGAACTGCTCCGCTGTGAATTCCTTGAAGGACACATTTTGTAGTTCCCGCCGCCATTGAGATATCCCCATCCAGACCGAGTAGTCTTTCAGTACGGGAAACAGGTATTCGCCCTGGTAATGCATCACCAACGGCTTGTCGTTCGCAATGAAGTCCGCGAAGATGGCCAGAGCGAAAAGGCCCACAATCAGAACCAGCCCGGCGGTAGCGATGCGGTTCTTCCAAAATTGCCGTCCGACAATGCTCCAATAGTCCTCTGGAGAGCGTTTTTGCGGTTCCCCAATGACCCTGGTCAGCTCAGACGGCTCCAATGAAGAGACGACGACTTCAGCTGATTGACCTTCAGGCCGCTCGTTTTTGATAAGCGATCCTCGGATC
>CAZIPZ010000060.1:0-2752 GCA_964541075.1 uncultured Solibacteraceae bacterium
CGACATGCGAGGCCTGCCTTTGGTCTGAACTGGTTCATGAATCCCACTGCACAGATCGTGCAGCAGCATTTGGAAGTGATCCTTCTCCGTGGTTTGCGCGGCATTGTACGCAGGCCATTGTTGCGCGTAGGTAGTTCTCTTTGTGACTTCAAGCGTCTCTGTGATTGTTTCAACGGTCTTGGTTCCGTCGAAATTCAGTTCGCGTTGAATCACAAACCTCACAGCCAAAACGTGTTTGCATGCGGCCTTACGAAGCTCGAAATCGGGACAATCGCAACGCCCACCGTCTTCGTTGATGCGGACCGCGTACTTTTTGTTAATGGTGTTCTGAGAAGGGACCAGCCACTTACCTTTGGATTCGATGATTTTGAATCTGGCAGCGAGATCAAGAGCGCGAACCTGACGACTATCCACAGTAGCCTCCATTTGAATCCGAGTTACTGTGGGCCTAAGATTGGAACTAGCTTTCGAGGCATCCACAGTGCTTCGGGAGTTAGAGGCCCCGTTTGGTGTTACCAGCACCAGCGGGGCTTCGTTATTGATACAGGAATTCTATTACATGCTAGTAAGCATAGCAAGCACGTTCAGCAAGCATTGACATACCGCAGTGATTTCGGGTATGGTGTCGTCATGGAAAACTCAAATGACGAACCATTCAAGGAAGACACGATCCAATCGTTAGGCGGTCGAGCTCGCGCAAAGAAACTGACCCCCGAGGAGCGCAGCAATATTGCGCGTAAAGCAGCCAGTGCTAGATGGGGCCTGCCGAAAGCAACGCACAAAGGCGAAATACGAATAGGTGAGCACATATTGCCGTGCTTCGTGCTCGATGACGGCCGACGAATAATATCTGGTCGCGGAATGACTGCCGCAATAGGGATGCGCGGCCGTGGCCAAGGAACAGCCCGAATAGCTAGCCTTCTGAAGCAGAAAACCAACCTTCACAACGACTTGGTACTGGCCATCGAACAGCCGCTCACGTTCGACAGTGGTGCGCCTGTAGCCGCTGAAGGATTCGAGGCCCCAGTTCTGGTTCAGCTTTGCGACGCGATACTTGAACTGCGTGACAGGGGGCTTTTAAAAACCGTTCAAGAAAATCGCTATGCGGACGCCTGTTACATGCTGACTAGGGCATTCGCGAAATTAGGCATCATCGCGCTGATTGATGAAGCGACCGGATACCAAGAGGTACGCGACAAATTAGCACTGCAAGCGATCCTTGACCGTTTTCTTCGTCAGGAATTCGCAGCGTGGGCCAAGAGATTTCCCGATGAGTTTTATCAGCAAATCTTCCGTCTTAAAGGTTGGACATGGAAAGGCATGAAGGTGAATAGGCCGCAGGTTGTGGCTCATTACACCAAGGATGTTGTATATGCGCGATTAGCTCCCGGCATCCTGAAGGAATTAGAAAAAAGAAATCCCAAGGATGACAAGGGGCAACGGGAAGCAAAGCATCACCAATGGCTAACTGAGGATATTGGACATCCCGCGCTAGCTCAGCATCTCTATGCCGTAATCGGACTAATGAGAATTTCGGACAATTGGGAGAACTTCAAGCATGTTCTAGATCGCGCCTATCCGAAGCGCGGAGACACTCTTCAATTGCCGTTATTCGCTCAAGAGTATTGAGACTTTATGTGCAGCTAACGGAGTTGTTGTGCAGGACGGACTTTATGTGCAAAGCCGGTATGCGGGGCTTTGCCCAACTGGATCAATTCAGCGTCTCCCGTTGGGCAGGATTTAACCCATTGGGCAGACGGTGGCTCAAAGTTCGATATTCCTTATGAAGGAATCCAGTGCACGGCCGGACAATTCATCACTGCTAAAGTCTCTGCCTCGGTTGGACCAAACACATTTACCAATCGACTCAACTTTTATGAAAAAAATGTTACTGAACGTTAGGTGCTTGAATTCGACTCGATGTGCAGAAGCGTCATAGATTCCTGTGAGGACCGATGAATTTCTACGAATGCTTACAGTGGAATTAGGGACTAGTTCGAAAGTAAGAACGTCCTCTCCCATTTCAAGATTAAGGGCTGCACATTTCTCTTTCAGGCCATCGCGTAGCTCATTCCATAGTATTGGTCCGCCTGAATCCTTGGCCCGCTGGTCAGCAATCAATGCCTCCTGCCTTAACGTTTCCTGATTCCTGTCTTTCTTCATTGCGGCCGCGGTTCTCTTGGCCCATTCCGACGTGTTCGACATAATTTCTCCAAATAGGCGGTATGAACCCGCCTCAATTGATAGAGATATTTTCATTAGATTTTGTAAGGAATACGGGATCAATGCCAAGCTCAAACATTTCATGAATGAGAACGACAAGGTTGTGACACAGGATCTTGCAGAGCGCTTCGTTCACCATTGCAACGTCAGTCTTGCTTCGGAGTGAATCGCCGAACTTACGCTTAATCATGCTGAAGGTCGTTTCGACGTTGGAGCGCTTATGGTATCTGGTCAAGAAGTCCTCATGCTTGAACATGAAGTAGTGATACATCTCGCGCCACATCTTGCTTGCCCGCGCGGCCGTGCTTAAATCCGTGCTGTTTTTCTTGAAGGCTATAAACGGACGCGCTCCAGCGTCACGAATCGCCGCGACGTTTTTCGTGCTCAGGTATGCTTTGTCGGCGGACACTTCCGACATACGGAAACCCTTCGCTGTGGTTTCAACCAAACTGGGCAGCATCTTCACATCTGCCGCATGCTTGTCCGCGATTTCAACTGCTGTTACGACGTTCGTTTTCACGCCGGTCAT
>CAZIPZ010000060.1:2762-19968 GCA_964541075.1 uncultured Solibacteraceae bacterium
CATTCCCGTTGCCATGTCTCTCTGCCGTACTTGTGATGAAACCAGCGCTCAAACCGTGAAGTAGAGAAGCCTGAGGAATCGCATGCAAAGTCTTGTTCGACGGATTGCAAAGGCAACGCGGACACTTCAATGAGTGTTGTCAGGATGGGGCGTAGTTCTGGATTCTCAAGGTAGTTAAAAATGCTGTTGTAGTGCGGCGCATGTTCCACGAACCCGCGTTCTTTCGATTCGCGCAAGTCCGACATAAACCGCCTGCCGGATACCGTGGAATAGACCTTGAACGTCGCAGCAAACACCACGTCCGCCAATGGCAGCCTGCATTGCCCCTTACCGCTCTGAGCCGGGGTCGGAATACCTTCACACAGACCATGTAGCAATGCCTGGAAGTAGTCCTTTTCTCGCGTCTGCGCCGTGTTGTACTCCGCCCACTTCTGCGGATATGTCTTGCGCTCCGTGACCGTGATGGTTTCCGTAACGGTGGTGGTTCCATCTGCATTGTGCTTGCGCTGAATGACGAGTTGAACGGCAAGCAAGTGCTTGCAGACCGAACGGCGCAATTCAAAATCAGGGCATGTGCAATCAGCTGAATCACCAACGATGCGAACGGTGTACTTCGTGGAACTGGATTGCGAAGGAACGAGCCACTTGTTTTGACCGTCTTTAACAATGCGGAACTTATCCGCAATCTCTAACGCTTTGGCTTCACGAGTGTTTGTCATGGGAAGAATTATACGTGAGCGCTCAAGTATTGTGCAACTTGTTTTTTCGTGTCCGCTCAAGTATATTTCGGGCATGGCAAAACGAAAGAATCCAGCGGCAGTGGCATTAGGGCGTAAAGGCGGACTCAAGGGCGGTAAAGCTCGCGCCGCATCCATGACGGCAGAAGAACGCAGTGAAGCCGCACGCAAAGCGGTACTAGCGCGGTGGAAAAACAAGAAAAGCGGCGAATAGCCTACGCTCTCCAATTCCACCTCTCTGTGATAGCTGTAAACTTTTGTCGCAACTCGCCTTGGATACGCATTTGATTCCCGGGGTCGTCGTATCCCGAAGTACCAAAGCAGTGGTGTAGCATCCTTTGTTCAATGGCCTCCAATGAGTTTTCCCCATAGAAAAGCTCTTCAACTCTCTTAATGTCTTCCGGCAGAACTGGCCATAGCCTACCGCCCCGCATGCAAATAATTTGGCTGTCCTTCCCGCAGTAAGGAACCCACGTCTTGGTTTCCATCAATACATAGATGGCCAATAAGATCGCGGCGGTATGGTCGGCGTGACGATAAAGACGGCCCAACAGAGATCGCGCTGTAGGATTACCAAACCCTACAGCGCCGAAACCGATTAACTCATGGACACGTAGAACCGCTAAGCGGTCAGTGGTCCATATCGCCGACTTACCATTAAATTGAGCTCCAATTACAAGCGAGACGGATGGCCTTTGGTCTTCGGGATATGCGGCGAACGGAATGACGGTTTCCTTATAGAAGTCTCGATAGACGGTAGTTAAGACAGCTTCAAGAGCGTCAGTCGTCAGGTCTGGATCAGCGACGGCATTTATGAATGCCTCAAGCAAGGCATCAGAAACAGCATCTATATATTCCCCATCTCCCGCACCCGAGACAGTGCAAACACAACCCGGCATTCGTTGTCCGTCATTAATCCATGCGTCCCTCGTAGCGCTTCGCAGCTTGGAAACGGCAAGCTTATTGGCCCCCGCCGTTTCCTCGGTATCGGCCCCAATCACCACGCCGTCAGTCGTTAATAGTCCCAGCGCAATCGTCATTTTCCTTCTCCCCGGTAACCGTTTTGTTGCACGGGGAGGATATGGCCAGCTACGTGAGCGTTCAAGAACATAAGAGCTGCGGCGATTAGTCACTCAACCCGCCTTCCCGTTGGGCAGACGGGTTCCTGTTGGGCAGGGCCTTGCCGTTGGGCAAAGCCGGTATGCGGGTATGCGGTATGCGGTATGCGGGTATGCGGGGCTTTGCATAACATGTCGCCTTTAAATATTTAATCTCCAGTCTGCACATTAAAGTCATGATGATTTGCGTTCGATCAGCTCGACAAAAAGCTCTTCCAATTTTGCCCGGAACTTCCGTAAAGAAACCTCTGTCGTTCCGAACTTGAAGGCGTGTTTGCTGTCGGCACAACTGATCGTTAAGCCGTGCTTTCCAGAACGGAATACATACACCGGCACGCAGATACTTTTTTCGGTCACACGAATCTTGCTTACCCTCATTAAGGTTTGCCTCCCAGTCCTGTCGTGCCATAACGGACAGCCGGAATCAACTTACAGTTGGAAGTTCTTTCCCTCGCAAACCCGAACAGGAGTTGGTGGGTTTTGAGCGTCGATCGTGTCCACTTTGCGAGGCGCGCGACGAAAAAGTTGCAGGATGCGCAATCATGTTGATCGAGGTGTTCTGGATTCAATACCGAGAAGTCGAGCAACGATCGGCCGACATCAAGAATGCCGCTGGGATCAAACACGACGAAAGCGCAGGAATCCCGCTTTGAGACTTTTGCAGCGTCCGGCGAAGATTCTCGAAAGCAGTCGTAGTTCTATCTAAGCGATTGTTCAGCGGATGACGATTCCGAGCGGAGTACCTGTTTCGGATACGAGTTGAACAGTTCCCCGCGAAATCCGCGAGCTGGCTGCATTCATCAAAATCATTTGCGTGGAATACCCGGAACCGAAGGCAAGATGCGGAATAATGGCGGAACTTGACGGGGGAACGGTTTCGTCCAAAGCCGGTGTTGTGGTGATCAGAAAATCTGCCCGCGAGTTGTAACGGCCGCGCAGACCTGTCACGGCGAAAGGCGCATCGCTTGATATACGCAGCACGCCACGGAACGGGCCGGCAGTGTTCTCAAAACCGGGAATCTGGTTCAGGAATCCAGCGAACTGAGCGCCGGCCACGAGTCTGATCGTTCCGACGGGACCGAAAGATGTACCAGCGAGCGTGTTCAACTCAACACGAAGCGTCATGGCCGCGGCTGAGGCGTTGACGACAGCAACACCAGTTTGGATAAGGCGGTCCTCAGACATCTCTGCATACATCCGAAATGCAGTGTTTGCCCGCGAGGCAGCAACACCAGCCTCCGAAACGGTCACTCCGCCGCGGTTGTAGGAAAAAATCACCACACCATCCGGACTGCGACTTCCGCTCGACGGGGTGACATTCACCGATCCGGACTGGTTCACCAGTGGCGATCCTGACGTTCGAAACACGCGCGAACTGCGAGGAGGCAAACTGTAGTTGAATGTGCTTCCGGTCTGCCCGTTCACGGAAACGCTCACCGGAACCGGTGACGCGGTCGCCGTGCCCTTGCCCATGAACTGCAACGCGCCGTTCTGGACCTGGTCTGACGGATTCACCAGCACGACGCGCGTCGTCCACCCTCCCCCATCTGCAAAATGAGGAAACACGATGGCCCCGTCGGTGACTGCAATTGGCGACACCGGTAATGTTGTCCTCAGATATTCCCCGCGTTCATTGATGAGCCCCCTTAGGGCAATAACACCTACCGGAACGGTCGAAGTAAACGTAAACGTACCGGAAAGGTTCGCGGTTGCGCTGAAAGGAGCTTCATTTAGAAACCCCGTTAGTTTTCCACGAGCGGGCGCCACTGTGGTTCCGCTTCCGAAGTTGTTGCCGTTCGAATCAGTGAAGAAGAACGACAGAGTGGCCGGTTCGGCGTTGGGATTTGCGATGGCGATCCCCGTGTTCACGCTGCCTGCAACTTCTGCATAAATGCGACCCGATCTCACAGGGGAACTCGCTGATACACCGGCTTCGCTCACGAGGACTCCGTTCTGCGTATAACCAAAGATCGCCAGACCATTCGGGGCGACATCGGGAGCGTCCGGCTCAACGATACCAAATCCTACTTTCAGGTCCGCACCGCTTCCATCAGTGATTACGGAAACGGCTCCTTGAGAAACACCGTAAGGAAGTGACGTGACCGGCTCTCTTGGTGCATCGATCCGGTCAGCTAACAGAACGATCGCGTCGAAAGGGTCCAACGTCAGGCTGTCTGTCACGGCAGCGCCGCTATTCACACCGGGCGCCTGTGTGCCTCTGATTCTGCGAACGCCGGTCCGGTTCAAAATGCCCGCAAGATCCGCCCTTGTGAAGGTGTGCGACTTTTTCAGCGGATTCACTAACACGAAACCATTTTCAAAATCCCGCCGCCATGGGCCCGCACCGTCTTCGATGACTTGAAGATTATCGATCGCAATCTTTCCACCACCGTTATAAATGCCTAACTCGAGTACCGAAGCAGTGGCTGGCGCGGCGACAGTCAGCGGCATGTTGATGGCGCCGCTATTACCCGCGACAATGCCCACAGCGCGCGATTGATCGCATGGGACACCGCTCGCGCATACGCTCACTCTGAACTCGTCGTCCAGCGTTTCGAAGATTCGCCAATCCAGGCGAACCAGGTAGGTCTTACCAGCATTCAGCTGTAACGCGCCGGCTCGCGTTCTGACACTGACGATCCCGACTTTGGAGTGATCCGGATTATGGAGCACGAGGCTTCCACTCCCGGCGATGACTTCATCCACGGAGTTGGTCACCGAAACAGCACCCGACGCCGACAAATTCGACGGCAGCGAACCCGAGTCGAAATCTTCCCGCAGAATCGTGGGCCCGCCGGGCGCCAGTTCAGTTGCCGAAGATAAAGGTGCGCCGAGATAACCTTTGTGTTGTCGATCCTGAACCGCAACGCCCTTTTCATTTACCGACATTTCATCGAACCAGTACGGCGCGCTCGAAGCACAGCACAGCGTGTAATAGTAGAAGCCGTCGTCGAGGAGCGTCGTCCCGAGAACAAGTCGCTGCCTGGCAATATCGGCCGGAGTCGGCGTCAGAAACGGTCCGGAATAGCCGGCATAAGTGCCTCCACACCCATTCACGATGTTCGTTGATGGGCGGCGCGTTGTCGCTTGAACCACTCGGTAGGCATCGAACGCGCGCCTCCAGCCAGCCTCACTTTTAGAAGTGCTTCCCGGCGGCTCCCACGCCATATTGATGCACTCAATTGCATATCCGTTGATGTGAGGGGCCAAGGTTGACTCGGGTTCCCAGCCGGCATTGCCCATGAAGAGCGCGGTATCGCCGACGATACTACGAAGTTTTCTGAGAAGGTCGATCAGTCCGGCACTAACCCAGTCCGTAATCGCTGCGGGTGTCTCATCGCGAAGCCCGTTCGAGTTAAAGTCGGCGTCGATCAGAGCGGGATTTCGACGGTTCGGAAGGACTGGATTGATTCTGGCGTACAAATTGTCGGTGAAGAAACCGTCCCAGATTCCCGAACGAAAAACTGTGCGTGTGAACCAGTCGACCACGTAATCCGCATATGTCTCGCCTCCAACTACAGGGCTATAACGGGTGAGGTTCATCTCCCGCAAGAAATGCGGCGCGTCCGTACCCTGAACGTCTTTTCCTTCCGAATTCTTGACGTACCAAGCATCCGCAACTCCACGCCAGAACCGGGTAGGCAACGAAACGACGGCGGTACTTGGAAGCGGAGGCGTGGTCGCTGGACCATCCACAAAGCTCTGGCTGGGCACAATGACCGCATTCGGATTCAATTGACGAAGCCGCCGAATGCTATCGGTCCCGATTGCGTCGAGAGCTAAACCGGCGATCACATCCGCAAAGGCGAGGCCGTTTTCGACTTGTTCAACCGAGTAGTAATACGGCTGCCCTCCACCTAGCCCGGATGAAGCCGTGTAGTTTGGATTACCGAAATTCCAGGCCCCCAACCGCGGAAAAGGAAGGGACTCCAAAATAGAGCGTGACGCGGGCGCCGAAGTCGGCGTCGGTTCCAGACGATAAATCACCACATCGTCGATAACGATCGAAACGGCCCGTCCAGCGGCAATGTCCAGCACATAAGAGGCCGAATCGTTCGTTTGGGCTCCCGACGAGAACGTTCCCACGGAGACTGCATTCCTGAAAAGCGACGGCAGGTAAATTGAAGTTTGCATGTCCCGACTCTCCGGCGGGTGGAGAGACACGAACAGGAAGTCGGTGTCATTGCCGGGGCTCAACACGCGATAGCGAAGCTCCACGATGTAGTTCGTGTTCGGCTGCAGGCGCCAAACGGCGGGATCGGTTGAAACACGCGCAGGGCCGTTCAGATGAAGGGATGCTTTTCCCGATAGCACCATCGCCGGATCAGTGACAATAGGCGCGCCATCGAGGAAAATGCCTGAACGCGCGCCCGTCTCGAAGTTTTCAGAGTAGATCGGGATCCACTGACCTTTCCATCCCAACAGCTGAGCGGTGGCTGCCGGTGCCAGAGCCAGCACGCAAAAGATGAGCCCGCATAAACGGATCATGAACACAGTGAAATTCCTAGTTACGTTCGAAGTCATACCGTAAGCACCATAGCTGAACCGAACACAAAACGCCACGTAGTGGTGCTGGTTTCAGCCGTTTCGGGACTCAAGATGGAGGAATTGCGGATTTCAGAACGGGACTAGAAAGAACGAAGCGATATTGCGTCATGTTCTGTCAGCTCGTGTCGTTAGAACGGCGGGCAACAAGTTGCCGGATGCGGCGATTCTCCCCGTGATCGCATTGCTGCTGTGGATGCTGTCGGGAGTGTATTCCCAGGTTTCGAACAATCTTTCACATCCTTCGTCCTGACTGTATGGACCGTTCTTCACTTTGATCCAGTATGGCGAAGGTTTATCGGTCGCCCGGTATGGTGAAATCCTTCCGCTTGCACACAATATCCCCCGACATCCATCGCAACAACGCGGCGCCCGATTGTTATAAGATAGCCCTTTCGGGAGGCTTCCTTGTCGCGAATAGCTCTGTTTGGCGGTTTGCTCGTATGCCTTGTGTGGGCGCAATCCAAGGACGGGTTTACGCAGAAGCTGGCCCGCGTTCGCGAACTTAGAAGCATTCAGCTGTCGCAGCTCTCGAACCTGAAAAGCACCGACCTTCAGGTATACGGCCTGCAAGTGGGGACTCCGCTGAGCCAAATCAAGAGGCGTGTGGCCACATACGGATTGCGCGTTGCCGGGTCGGAAGACGCCATCGGCTTGTTTGCCATTTCCAAGGCCGTGCCGCCCCCGGGTATCTATTCCGGAGTAGATGCATCTGTTGAGGACGGCGCGATCTCCTGGATTCGGATTATTTCCAAGACCCGAATGAACGATCCGCGCGATCCTCAGACGCTCTACGTCAGCAGAATGCTGCCGGAACTGCGTTCCTTCTTCGAACACTACTCCGATGAGGTGAGGCTCAAGGTTTTCGGTCCGACTGAAAGGAGCCTCAATGTCGAAAGCGGATCATTCCGCCAATACCTGTATGACTATCCCGAGCGCGGCATTCAGTTGGATGTGTATGCATGGGTGGAGAACGGTGCGTGGCGCGAAGAACTCGCCCAGTTCCGGCTCTATCCACCAGACCCAACTCAAACAACGAGCACACCATAGAAAGACATCAGACTGCGGACGTCGGACGCTCTTCTCGCGACGGATTTGGACGTACGGTGCGGAACTGCATCAGCAGCAGAAGGTCGTAAATGATCTTGAGCGCTCCTCCTATCATTAACGGCCATCCAAAAGCCGATCGTTCGAGGAGAGCCCCTGCCAGAAAAGGTGAGATTGCACTGGAAAGACTGCGCGGAACGTTCGTCATGCTCGCCGCCGCGGCGCGCTCTTCCACGGGCGTAACTGCCATTACGTAAGATTGACGGGCTGGAACGTCCATTGACGATAGTGCGGATCGCAACAAAAGAAACAGTACAGCCAGACGTGCATCCGAAACCATCGCCGCCAGAATCAAAAACAGATTGGCCGGGATGTGTGTAAACACCATCGTCTCAATAAGACCAAAACGGATTGCGAGACGCGGCGACGCCAATTGGGATAATGCAGCCAGGATTCGGGCGGCAAAGAAGATGGCGCCGGCTGTTTGAAGCGACAGCCCGAACCGCATGAACAGCCAAAGCGATAGCAGCGAGTCGATAACGAAGCCGCCGCCGAACGAATCCAGCGCGAACAACGCAGTCAGCCGTAGCACGATAGAACGGGATCGACTGAGCGGTGCGTTCCGAACTGAATCCACAATTGTGTTTTTGAGATGCATACTCTTATATAGCGCGAAGATGCCTACCGCCGCGGATGCATAGAGCAGAAAGCCCGCTTGAAATGCATGGATGGTGTTCCAATGAAAATAGCGCGCTGCCGTTTCCGGAACACCGCTGATCAACGCTCCCAATGCGCCTGCGAATGCTCCTCCAAAACTGTAGAGTCCGAAAAGAGCAGTGCGGTCGCGCGACGCGGACTCACCTGCCAGGATCGACTGCTCTATCGGTAGGAAGATGCTGACGTCAGCCGAACTTGGATTCAGCGTGCCGATAAACGCAATGATCAGGAGCGGCCAGAACTCTGTGACCGCAGCGAATCCGGCGCCCGTAAATACCATCAGCATCGCTGCCCCAAATAGAACGCGACGCGGACTCAGACGATCTGCTGCCAATCCAACCATCAACGTCAGCACTGCCGATCCTATAAGCATCGCGGTCACAAGCATTCCGATTTGGAGCGCCGAGAAGCCGAGCAGCTTCAGATAAGCGGCGAGATAAATACTGATGAATCCGTCGGCGAAACCGCGCAGCATGCGGGCTGCAATAAGGCGGGAAGCGTCTGCAGTAGCGGAGGCGGGAAAAATCATGGAGAAACCATTTCGAATCGAAGCCATTGGTGAAAAATAGTGTGTTTGCCTGGTGTATCGCCAGGAATAAACTGAACGCCTGTTATCCAGGGAACTGGATCACGACGCACGCGTTGCGAACTCCGCTTGCGCTTGTTAAGAGAGCCGCAAGGGAAGAAATTGTAGATGCTGCGGAGACCGCCGAGCCTATCAAGCATAAGTGTCCGGCGGGGCATTCGAAGGAGGAAAAATGACGAGCAAGGTGAACCCCATTCCGGAGGGATTCCACACGGTCACTCCGTACTTGATCATCAATGGAGCGGCGTCTGCCATGGAGTTTTACAAGAATGCGTTTGGCGCTCAGGAGACATTTCGCATGGCGATGCCGGACGGAACCATTGCACACGCCGAAATCAAGATTGGCAATTCTCATATCATGCTCGGTGACGAACCATCCGGTCCCATCTCACCAACTTCAGACCATTCGCGTTTCAGAGGACCAACTTCAATAGGCGCCACCACGGCCGGCATTTGTTTATATGTGGAGGACGTAGATTCCATGGCTCGCCAGGCAGTAGCGGCTGGCGCAAGAGAACTCCGCCCTGTGGTCGACCAGTTCTATGGAGATCGTTCGGGCACTTTCCAGGATCCGTTTGGTCACATCTGGACCATCTCCACACGCAAGGAGAACCTGACGCCGGAGGACATTGCCAAACGCGTCCAATCATCTGCAGCGCATTGAAAAAAGTTTTAGCGGCTTGATGTTTTTTTGAAGGTGATCATGAACTGACGCTCAAGCAATGTGTCTTCACGGTCCAGATCGAAACCACTTTCCTTCAACATTCGAATAACGGACTCCTTCGCGATGCTGTGACCCTTGTCCCCTTCATGGGGCGGGAAGTCCACGATGCACAATAGCGCGCCGGGACGCATCGCCTTCTTGAGTCCGTCAAGCATCGGACCAGGATGGGTGAACTCGTGGAAGGTATCGACGATCAGCACGACGTCCACGCTCTCGGGCAGAAGCATGGGATCGGTGCGGGTATTTCTAATGACGATCACATTCCGCAAACCACGTTTTTTCGTTTCCGCTTCTAAAGCAGCGATCGCAGCGCGGTCGATATCGAGCGCCCAAACGCTTCCTTGTGGGCCCACGCGCTTGGATAGGATGTAAGTAAAGTATCCGGTCCCGGCGCCCACATCGGCGACGGACGATCCCTCTTTCACGCCCAGCCGGTCGAGAATTTCATTTGGCTTCTGCCATTGATCGCGGGCGCCATCGGATTCGTCTTGGACCGGTTGAGCGTCGCAGGTCGCAGAGAAGAGAAGAACAAAAAGAAGGAAACGCAGAATCAAAAGATGCCGCATATAAAAAACCGCGAACCGCACGGACTTTGCGGATTGCACATCCACATTATCCGTGCGTTCGCGGTCTTAGGGAAGAACTTCCCTTAAGCTTAGAACGTGTACTTCAGTCCGAGTTGCATTTGACGCGGGGCCTGCGCGAACTCGATGGTTCCGAAGGTTGCCGCGTTAAATACGGTTGCGGGAGGTACGAAATTCGCATGGTTGAACAGGTTGTACACTTCCCAACGGAGCTGAATGTCTTTGCCTTCCTGAACCTTGAACCTCTTGGAGAAGTTCATGTCCACGCCGTAGTAGGCCGGTCCCACGATGCTTCCACGCGACGCGTTCCCGAATTGGCCGCGCGCCGGAATGACGAAAGCCTCTCTGGGCCAGAAGGAGACTCGAGGATCGATCTTACCCTTGTGCCGCGCATCTCCGATGATATCGGGCCGGTCCGCACGGCGTCCGGTTCCGCTATTGTCGGTGGATAGAGTCGGGGTCAACGGAACGCCGCTGTTCATGCGGACGATTCCGCCGGCTTCCCAGCCGCCCAGCACCTGGCCGGCAATACCGGTCAAGCCCTTGCCCGGAAGCGGATAAACGAACGTGCCGGAATACCGATGTCGCATGTCTTCCGCGCCGAGGCCACGTTCCGCCTTCAGGTTGTAGCAATCGCGGCAAGCGCCGACGTTATCTATGTATTTGGCCCAGGCATAAGAGTGCAGCATCGTCAATCCGCTGGAGCTGCGGCGCTCGACGCGCAACTGCAGACCATGGTAGATCGAGCTTCCAATGCTTTCCTGATAGCTGATGGGTCCAAACAACGGATACGGGAACACGCCGTTGATCGGCTGATTGATGTCGCGTGTGCCCGGAATCTTCGTGCCTTTCTTTCCGACATACGCAACGTCCACGACCACGCCGCCCGGAAGTTCCTGTTGAACGTCCAGGTTCCAGTGGCCGGTGTATTCGGTGACCAGATCCCATGCTGCGGTCGGCACCTGAATCGCGCCGATCGGACCGCTGCCCGGAGGACCGAATGGTTGTTGCGGCGTCGCGCCCGGCCACGGATTGGCCAGAGTCGCGCCCTGCGCGCGGGTGAAGCGCTGGTTCAAACCCCACGGAGCAAGCTGATAGGAGTCGCAGAAGCAGACATCATCGATGTTGTAGAAGATGCCGTATCCGCCGCGAATCACTGTCGTTGTCGCGCCGCCCGGCGACCAGGCAAAGCCCAACCGCGGAGCAAGATTGTTGTAGTCGTTCTGGTAATAGGAATCAGCTGTCTCAAAAAGCAAGGTCGGATACAGACTCTTGTAGAGATCGATCGAAGCCTGATACCGCTTCTCCCAGCCATCGACCAGACGAATGCCGCCTCTGCCGCCGCCAATGGTCGGATCAAAGGAGGACAGGCGTTGGAACTTTTCGCCCATCGAGTTGTTCAATTCCCAGCGCAAGCCGTAATTGAGCGTCAACGTGGGAGAAACCTTCCAGTCGTCCTGACCGAAGAAATTGAACGACCAGCGATCCGGATAGGCCGTTGTCGGCGATCCCGGAACCGGAGGTTTGCGCTCAGTCGTGTCCGGCAGTCCCAACAGGAAATCCGCAAACGGGTCGCCGGTGACCGCGCCGTTGAACGTGAAAATGCCTCCCATATCAAAGAACCAACGGGAGCTGGACACGTATTGATGGAATCCGTCCACGCCGAACTTCAGAGCATGGTTGCCTTGCAGAACCGACACGTTATTGGATCCCATGTGGTTGCCGTCCACGCGGGTCTGCTGCGTTCGTGCGCCGAACGGAGCGTAACCGCTGACGGAAATGCGCGGAATGCCGAACAGCGTTTGGCCCTTGATGGCGCCCGGGCTGTAGTCGTTGGCGGTTCCGAAAATGCCGTGTTCCTGAGCGTAGTTCTTGTCCGCCAGGAACGGTTCCCGCAGCCGGTAAGAGCGTCCCATGCCGATGCGGAATTCATTGATGACCTTCGAGGAAATGGACCAGACTTCCTGAACCGAGAAGATCTGGTTTTTCAGTTCACCCTTTTCCATGAAGTTGGGAAGCACGGGCCGGGAGAACGTCCATTCGTTGAATTTCTCGAAGTGTCCGCCCCACGCCACGATCAACTGGTGCGACGGGCCGAAGTTGGTATTCACCTTGAAGTTCGGCAGGTTGTAGTTGTCGGGCTCATCCATGATGCCGACCGCGTTCGACACCGGGTTGTTGTTGACATAGGTTCCCAGATCGTAATACTTGCGGAAACCCAGCGCGATCGGGGAGATCCGATTGGCCGGAATCTGACCGTTCGGGAACGGCTGTCCGGTTTGCGGATCGCGGATGGTCTTGTTCAACTTTGACAGGTTGCCCGACCAGAATTCCGGAAGAGGGATTGTGGTGCTGGACGTGCGCGTGTACTGCTGGCGCTGTCCCTGGTATCCGGCAAAAAAGAACAGCTTGTCTTTGATGATCGGCCCGCCGAACACTCCGCCGTATTGATGGCGGCGGAACTCGGACTTCGTGGGTTCAAAGAAGTTTCGGGAATCCAGATTGTCGTTGCGTGTGAATCCGAAAACCGCGCCGTGGAATTCATTCGTCCCGGTCTTGGTCACCGCATCCACCTGCGCGCCGGAATAACGGCCGTATTGCGCGTTGTAGTTCTGCGTTTGAATCTTGAACTCCGCCACTGCGTCCACGTTCACGCGAATGACCGGCTCCATCGTGATGGCGGCGTTTCCGTTCACGCCGTCCAGAAGGAACTGATTGTTCTTTTCAGCCAGACCGGCGGCGACGAAACCACCGCGATCGGCAAGGTGCGAACCCGGGCGAGGTGCGAATGTACCCGGAGTAATGTATGCCAATGATGAGAAGTTGCGGCCGTTGAGCGGCAGATCCAGAATCTTGCGCTCGTCCACCACCGTGCCGACCTGCGAACTGTCGGTCTGAACCACCGGCGCTGCGCCGGTCACTTCGACGACTTCACTTACTGATCCGACTTCGAGCTTGAAGTCGATGCGGACACGGGCATCCACGTCCACCTTAATGTCCGTACGAACTTCCTTACGAAATCCAGCCAGTTCCGCGCTCACCGAATAAACACCGTTCATCAGCGGTTCCACTCGGTAATTTCCGGTTTCATTCGTGATACCGGTGCGCACCTGGTTGGTTCCTTGATTCGTCACCGTGATTTCAACGCCGGGAATCATAGCGCCCGAAGCGTCCGTCACAGTGCCCAGCATGGCGCCCGCGCCCTGTCCAAACGACATAGAGACGTTCAGAATCAGGCAAAACGCGAGAATCCATAGCATATTTTTGATCATCGTTTCTCCTCCTCCTGCTAACGCTGCGAACAAGACTGTGCAATAAGACTTGAATAACCCGAGAAGGCTTGCGTTCATCTTGAGGAAGGTCCAGTCGAGATTGCATCCTGGCTTCTCGATCGGATGGCGACAAGCCTGACTATTAGCGGCACGCAGGAACGGAACCTGGGGTTTTACCGAAGAATCGGCGCACGAAACCCACATGCCTGACGTCGATACGGCTGTTGAATCAATTGACGTTGGAGCAATGCTACATGCAGCGTCAAATTGTTGGCAAACAATTTCGTGTTGGCTTAAGTGAGGGGGGGCGGAAGAAGGGAAAGAATGGGCGCAAAAAAGAGCCGCGGATGTTGAATCCGCGGCTCTGGAACTAACTCGGATTTAGAACGTGTACTTCAGTCCGAGCTGCATTTGACGCGGGGCCTGCGCGAACTCGATGGTTCCGAAGGTTGCCGCGTTAAATACGGTTGCGGGAGGTACGAAATTCGCATGGTTGAACAGGTTGTACACTTCCCAACGGAGCTGAATGTCTTTGCCTTCCTGAACCTTGAACCTCTTGGAGAAGTTCATGTCCACGCCGTAGTAGGCCGGTCCCACGATGCTTCCACGCGACGCGTTCCCGAATTGGCCGCGCGCCGGAATGACGAAAGCCTCTCTGGGCCAGAAGGAGACTCGAGGATCGATCTTACCCTTGTGCCGCGCATCTCCGATGATATCGGGCCGGTCCGCACGGCGTCCGGTTCCGCTATTGTCGGTGGATAGAGTCGGGGTCAACGGAACGCCGCTGTTCATGCGGACGATTCCGCCGGCTTCCCAGCCGCCCAGCACCTGGCCGGCAATACCGGTCAAGCCCTTGCCCGGAAGCGGATAAACGAACGTGCCGGAATACCGATGTCGCATGTCTTCCGCGCCGAGGCCACGTTCCGCCTTCAGGTTGTAGCAATCGCGGCAAGCGCCGACGTTATCTATGTATTTGGCCCAGGCATAAGAGTGCAGCATCGTCAATCCGCTGGAGCTGCGGCGCTCGACGCGCAACTGCAGACCATGGTAGATCGAGCTTCCAATGCTTTCCTGATAGCTGATGGGTCCAAACAACGGATACGGGAACACGCCGTTGATCGGCTGATTGATGTCGCGTGTGCCCGGAATCTTCGTGCCTTTCTTTCCGACATACGCAACGTCCACGACCACGCCGCCCGGAAGTTCCTGTTGAACGTCCAGGTTCCAGTGGCCGGTGTATTCGGTGACCAGATCCCATGCTGCGGTCGGCACCTGAATCGCGCCGATCGGACCGCTGCCCGGAGGACCGAATGGTTGTTGCGGCGTCGCGCCCGGCCACGGATTGGCCAGAGTCGCGCCCTGCGCGCGGGTGAAGCGCTGGTTCAAACCCCACGGAGCAAGCTGATAGGAGTCGCAGAAGCAGACATCATCGATGTTGTAGAAGATGCCGTATCCGCCGCGAATCACTGTCGTTGTCGCGCCGCCCGGCGACCAGGCAAAGCCCAACCGCGGAGCAAGATTGTTGTAGTCGTTCTGGTAATAGGAATCAGCTGTCTCAAAAAGCAAGGTCGGATACAGACTCTTGTAGAGATCGATCGAAGCCTGATACCGCTTCTCCCAGCCATCGACCAGACGAATGCCGCCTCTGCCGCCGCCAATGGTCGGATCAAAGGAGGACAGGCGTTGGAACTTTTCGCCCATCGAGTTGTTCAATTCCCAGCGCAAGCCGTAATTGAGCGTCAACGTGGGAGAAACCTTCCAGTCGTCCTGACCGAAGAAATTGAACGACCAGCGATCCGGATAGGCCGTTGTCGGCGATCCCGGAACCGGAGGTTTGCGCTCAGTCGTGTCCGGCAGTCCCAACAGGAAATCCGCAAACGGGTCGCCGGTGACCGCGCCGTTGAACGTGAAAATGCCTCCCATATCAAAGAACCAACGGGAGCTGGACACGTATTGATGGAATCCGTCCACGCCGAACTTCAGAGCATGGTTGCCTTGCAGAACCGACACGTTATTGGATCCCATGTGGTTGCCGTCCACGCGGGTCTGCTGCGTTCGTGCGCCGAACGGAGCGTAACCGCTGACGGAAATGCGCGGAATGCCGAACAGCGTTTGGCCCTTGATGGCGCCCGGGCTGTAGTCGTTGGCGGTTCCGAAAATGCCGTGTTCCTGAGCGTAGTTCTTGTCCGCCAGGAACGGTTCCCGCAGCCGGTAAGAGCGTCCCATGCCGATGCGGAATTCATTGATGACCTTCGAGGAAATGGACCAGACTTCCTGAACCGAGAAGATCTGGTTTTTCAGTTCACCCTTTTCCATGAAGTTGGGAAGCACGGGCCGGGAGAACGTCCATTCGTTGAATTTCTCGAAGTGTCCGCCCCACGCCACGATCAACTGGTGCGACGGGCCGAAGTTGGTATTCACCTTGAAGTTCGGCAGGTTGTAGTTGTCGGGCTCATCCATGATGCCGACCGCGTTCGACACCGGGTTGTTGTTGACATAGGTTCCCAGATCGTAATACTTGCGGAAACCCAGCGCGATCGGGGAGATCCGATTGGCCGGAATCTGACCGTTCGGGAACGGCTGTCCGGTTTGCGGATCGCGGATGGTCTTGTTCAACTTTGACAGGTTGCCCGACCAGAATTCCGGAAGAGGGATTGTGGTGCTGGACGTGCGCGTGTACTGCTGGCGCTGTCCCTGGTATCCGGCAAAAAAGAACAGCTTGTCTTTGATGATCGGCCCGCCGAACACTCCGCCGTATTGATGGCGGCGGAACTCGGACTTCGTGGGTTCAAAGAAGTTTCGGGAATCCAGATTGTCGTTGCGTGTGAATCCGAAAACCGCGCCGTGGAATTCATTCGTCCCGGTCTTGGTCACCGCATCCACCTGCGCGCCGGAATAACGGCCGTATTGCGCGTTGTAGTTCTGCGTTTGAATCTTGAACTCCGCCACTGCGTCCACGTTCACGCGAATGACCGGCTCCATCGTGATGGCGGCGTTTCCGTTCACGCCGTCCAGAAGGAACTGATTGTTCTTTTCAGCCAGACCGGCGGCGACGAAACCACCGCGATCGGCAAGGTGCGAACCCGGGCGAGGTGCGAATGTACCCGGAGTAATGTATGCCAATGATGAGAAGTTGCGGCCGTTGAGCGGCAGATCCAGAATCTTGCGCTCGTCCACCACCGTGCCGACCTGCGAACTGTCGGTCTGAACCACCGGCGCTGCGCCGGTCACTTCGACGACTTCACTTACTGATCCGACTTCGAGCTTGAAGTCGATGCGGACACGGGCATCCACGTCCACCTTAATGTCCGTACGAACTTCCTTACGAAATCCAGCCAGTTCCGCGCTCACCGAATAAACACCGTTCATCAGCGGTTCCACTCGGTAATTTCCGGTTTCATTCGTGATACCGGTGCGCACCTGGTTGGTTCCTTGATTCGTCACCGTGATTTCAACGCCGGGAATCATAGCGCCCGAAGCGTCCGTCACAGTGCCCAGCATGGCGCCCGCGCCCTGTCCAAACGACATAGAGACGTTCAGAATCAGGCAAAACGCGAGAATCCATGACAATCTGCTGGTCATAGTACTCTCCTCCTTAAATGCTTTTAGGAAGTTTTGCGTCACAAACTTTTGGAGTTTTGCGTCACAAATAAAAGGGTTAAAGCAGATCCATCTTGCAATCCGAAGCGCCGGCAAGTTGACGTCCTGTCCCACGGCTTCTAGGCTTCGATGCCGTTCAGCCCTCAATAAAAAAAAGGAAGGACACGGGAGCGGAGTACGTCAGGGGGTAGTGATACTCGCTTTTACTTCGTTGCAAACACCTTTCAAACAACAACACAGAGATCGTACTTGTCCTCTTTCAAGTTCGCAACTAAT
>CAZIPZ010000061.1:0-19900 GCA_964541075.1 uncultured Solibacteraceae bacterium
CAAAAAATGGGCCAGTGAGCAATTTCTAAAACTTGAAATTGCTCACTGGCCCTTTTTTTGTCCCCCTGTCCCCTCCGTCTCCCCTACTCCAAATCCTCGGTCAGACCGGCCAGGTCCTTGGACAGCTCCAACAGCCACTCGGGATGCTTGTTTTTCACGTTTAGGATATGCCCGAGATACGTCTTGGCGCTCGCTTCGATCCCTTTGGCGTAATTTTTGACGTCGGCGTCGCCTTCCACGACCTTTTTAAAAGGATCAGAACTCAAAATCGTAAGGCTCTTTCTCGTTTGCTGTTCAGCGTGTTCAACCGAGTCCTCAAAGACTTCGCGAATTTCCGCCATCATCTCACGCAATTCGAACAGCATTTCATCGCCTGCGCCTTCGATTGAACGGACCCGGTCCGTGTAGTCGATCTTCGCAAGCGCGGGCACGAAGATCAGAGCGCCCTCGGCGACGTTCTTCGTGTCGCGAATGTGGGGGTTAGCGCGCAGCAACGCTTCTGAGATTTCTTTGGTCGCCGCGCTCGACGGCGATCCGGAAACCTTGAACAGACGCCCAGAAAGCTCTGCAAAAGTCGTCTTACGGTCATTGATGACGTATCGCATTATTGTCCCTCATTAACGTTAAGGTTCTTCCACGGATTACCCAGAGGATGGCGCATGTTCTGGTCGTCGAGGAGCCAGATTCCGCCTCTAGTGATGTTCCCAAGCAATGTGACATGATCGGCTCCTGCCTTGATCAACATCCCGACGCCGCCCATTCCAAGCAATGTGTTTCCACTGGCCACCATTACGTCGGCTTCCGCGATCAGTACGGCAGCCTCGCGTTCGCGTGTGGCAAACCGGCATTGGTTGTCGTTGAACGTGACCATTCGCGCGGAAACCTTAACGGTGGAATCTCCGCCGCGTGATTCCATCGAGTTGTTGCGTATTGAAAGGACTTCGTCTCCCTTGGTGAACACGACGGCGTTGTCGCCTTGCAAAAGAAATGTCGCCGGGCCGGACTCCAACATCACAGCTTCACCCTCTTTGCTGCTTTCCTGGATCAGCGCGCGTCCTCGCAGTGAAGCCCGCGAGCCGTCAAGCTTCTTCTCGGATGCTTTGCGCACCAACAGCGCGCATACGTTCTCTTCACCGCCCATCTTTGCGCTGTCCTTCACGATGTTGTCAACGATGTCGGCGCGGTCAAACGGAGCCACAATCTCGATTCCTGACACCCTTATGGACGCAGCGCCGGATTTCGCGGGTCCGATATCCGCAATGCGATTGCCTGCAATGCGCACAACCCTGGAGGCGCGAACCTGGATGCCGGCATGGCGCCCGGCCGCGACGGCTTCTGAACCGACGGAATGTATGGTGTTACTGGCAATCTCGGCATATTGCGTATTCCCCACAGCGATTCCCGCCGTCGCGGTCTTTCGCGTTTCATTCTTTCCCACATTCCAGATCTGATTGTTTTCGATCTTGAGATCTTCGACTCCATCGCTTTCCCCAACGATGCCGCCTCCGCCTACATCCTCGATGACGTTTTGCTTGATCATCGCCGAATGCACACGCGTACGGATGAATATGCCGTGGCCTCCTACCGAAGTAACACGGTTGCCGAATATCTGGCAGCGATCCATCTTCCCGAAATTCAGGCCGGACGTCAGCACGATGCCGCTATTGGCAATGGAAGAGTCGGCTCTGGCGCCCCTGATGTCGTTGTTGGTCACGCGTACGTCATCAGCGCCAACTACAATGCCGCCCCCGCGCGCATTGATCGCATTCTCATCAATGTTCACCGGCGAGCCGGGAAGAGCGCACCCTGTAAGGAGGATTGCTGCTTTCCGGCAGTAGTAAAAAGTGTTTCCCGAAACTCGTGTTTGCCCGCGATGGATCACAATCGATGCAGTCTCGACAGCGCCTTTCAGTTCCACGCCATACAGAGAGCACAACATCAAGTTGTCTTCGACGTAGAGTCCCCAGGTGAGAAGGTAATTGCTTTTCTGTTCTTCCCCACGACCGCCGATCCCGATGTCGGCGACAAGCACGTTGTTGCGAATGGACGTCTTGAACGTGTAGCCATTGAGTCCAATGGCCCGCCCGCCCTGCTCCTTGTCCTGAATTCGCAACAGACAATTCTCGATCGAAACGTTCATGACATTGCGCAACTGTATTCCGGTTACAGCGGCATCCCCCACCATACGGATCGAGAGGTTCTCGAGTACGACGTCCGCGGACTTCTCGACCGCAATTGCAAAAGGCTTTCCCTTGTATGACAACTGGGTTCTCCAGCCTTGCCCTTTGATGCGGAGCGACCTTGCCTTTTCGATGATAATGGGTTTCTTCAGCTCGAACCGTCCCGCAGCGATGCACACCGTGCCGCCGTTCGCCTTTACTGTTTCGATCGCTTTCTGGATTTCATCAGGATCGGCGCCGGCCGGGATGCAGACGGTGCACTCGCAGTGAGCGTCTTTGCCTGTTTCCGCTTTCGGCGGCCACAGCGTGCGGCAGCTTTGTGCTTCCGGAGAAGTGCTCAGGACGGCAAGGCGGGCATAGTGATGGTGAACTCCGTGGGGCGGCGTCTTTTCAAGCTGCTCAATGGAGGCGCCGGCGACCCGCGCAGCGAACATCCAATAATCGCCGGGCCGGAAAACGCCTCCGCCGCGAGTGTCCAGATCGAAAGCCACCTGAACGCCGTTTTCGAGAACGATGAAATCTCCGGGCGGAGGCAGTGGTATTCGCCCCGGACTCGTTCCTGTGGAAACAACGGTAAAGAATGCAGCGCCGTCCGGCCTTCGAACTTCGCCGCTTTGATCCCATTGGCGGATCCGAGTGTGACGCTTCTGATGGGTATCGGTTCCGGCACCGGACGGTATGAGATCGGCGGGCAACGCACTCTTCAGCGTGATTTTAGAGCCGGACTCATCGACGTCCTGAATCTCGCGAAGCTCACCCGGCTTACCCGCAAACTCTTTCAAGTCATCCGTGATCTCGACCCAGGCGTTTTTCCTGAAGCGCAGCACGGAATCCTTCGCAGCCTGACCAACTGTCAGTTCAGTCCCGTTGACGGCGGAGACGCTCGTTGCAATCGACGCGTTGTAACGCGACCACTTGAACGTAGCTTTATCCTGTGCGCCTCCATCGTGTATCTCGACGCGATAGAGCTGATTCTCCTGTCCACGGAACCCGGGAGTCTGAGGAATCTGGCATGGATCGGGATCCGCGGTATCCGCAAAAGGCTTGGTTGAAAGACGGCCCCCTGAGGGAGCGATCACCTCGGACCAGGCGACGCTCTGCCCGTTCTCATTCGCACCCCTGATCTGGGCGGGATCCGTACTGCAGGTCAGATTGGCATCGACGTTCGTCAGCGCCTTGACCTGCCACACCGTTTGGCGCCGCGTGGTTGTATCCACTCCAACGGCTTCTTCAACAAGGAATGGCGCTTCCAAATGCGTAACTTCCCGTTGCCACACATCAAGGTAGAAAAAATGTGTCCCTGTCGCGGGAATGGCGCCCGGATTGGGGAAGTAGGGCTGCGACTCAAATGGCAAGTCGGTCGAACCTCGAAGCTCGCTGAGCGCTAGGTCGAAGGCCGGGTCGCCGGTTCCCCGATTCTCGGCCAGGAGCCCGTCTACATACATGCGGCCCCGCCCAATGAAAATTTTTCGATTCGCGCCGGCGCCCTGAGTCTTGATTTGAAAGGCTTCAGGAGTTTCCGCCGGCACGACAGCCCGCCCGATGATGTCGATCGTCTCCGCACGCCATCGACGATCGAAAATGTCCGCGAGCTCGTTCCAGTCCGAATCGAGCTGAACACGGCCCTGTTGCATGAGAACGCTGGCGAAATCGTTCTTGGGACTGAATCTCTGCCGGCTGTAATCGCCTCCCATCCTGTCTCCTTATATGATCACGTAACGTAGATGATTGCTGCCTCAAGACCGAAACGCAGATACTCGTCGAGTCGGACGCGCAGGTTGGTTTCCCGCTGGGATTGATAAAGGTCATGAAACGCGCCCATCTCGGACTCGTCGTCAGCGCCGGAGCGAATCTCTATCGGACATCCGATGCTTAGCTGCATATATCCCGGATCGCCATAGCGCATGGATGTAAAGAACGGCTCCGTTCCCGGATTAAGATCAGGTTGACACCGCCGCCGTCGCGGCGTTTCCGAACCAACGGGCGCATAGCAAAAACAGACGGCGCCGGCCTGCCTTTTTGTGCAGCGAACGGGCGCGGGCCAACTGTCGCCGTTTGCGAGCCGCGAAAGGAAAATCGAGTTCAAGGCATCGAGTTCTACGGTGTGAACCTTTCCGATGATCGTGCTGTTCACCAGCCTCAACGCGGCGCCTGCCGCACTTCCATCGGCCGCGGCGTAAGCGGACGAGGTTGGCGCAGTCGCATCCACAATGCTATTGCGTATTTCGACATTAGCCTTTTCCGCTACGCGCAGCGCTCCGAGAATGCAGTGGTGGATTTCGACGTCAACGCCGGGTAGATCCACGATCAGGCCCGGTTTCGGACCGCCCGCATCCTTCTCGGGCGCCAAGGTGCAATGGCGCAGTTTCAATCGGCGAAGCTTGTTGCCGCCCGAGGCTGCGACCCGTAGGGCGCCGCCTGTGATTAACAGGCCGTTTATCGTTACTTCCGAGTCTTCTCCGCCCGTGATGTGCAGATCGCCGTTCAGCACGAGTACCGGCCTGTACTCGTTCGCTGCGCGCAGTTCAAGACGCTTCTGCGCATTCACATGAATCGCAGGCGTCTCCGCGTAGATTCCACCGTCCACAATCTCGAGTACACCGCCTCCTCCCATCGTGTTGAGTTCGGCGGACAGGCTTGCGGGCGCCGAAACGGCATGAACTGGCTGCAGTCCTGGTTCGAACGACGTGCGCCTCTCATATTCGCCGCCGCTGGTTTCGGCGCTGAAGCCATAATAAAACGTCACGAACGGCTGAGCGGCCGGCGGGGCTTCGAACGCCATCCGCCCCCGGACGGGATCGATAGCGACCATTCCTGCGGGTGGTTTGCCTGCCCAATCTCCGCCTGTCGTGTCGGAAAGGTTGCAGCTCACAACGTTGGCGGCTGCAACTTCCTGACCGTTAACTTCGATAAGAAGACTCTTGTTCCTGCCGTAGTACGTTTCCTTGTTCTCACGCAGAAGTCCCCGCGTAATCGGCATCGGAACGTTTACACGCTCGGCCAAATGCGTGATATCCCCTTCGGGTTCCGCGAAGTTGAAGAGCTGGATATCCTGTCCGAGACTGCTGAACACGTACCGTCCGTCGGCCGGATCCGCCGGCTTGAGCTTGCGGGCCGGCACACGCGTCAATGGATACGCATTGAGGCGCCAGAGAAAGATGCCGACGTTCTGAATGTTGTAGCGCCCCGAGCCGATGGAAATGCGCCGGACATCCACGGTGTGGGCGGCGGAGTCAAAAGCCCCGCGTGCGTAAGTGATCCTTTCACAAGCGCCCGCATCCCGAACATCGAGAGTGCCGCCCCGCGGAGGATCCGTCCGGACGTGATTCATGTACTGCGTCCAGCCGAGGTGCTCGAAAAATTCGACGACGCGCGTATTCCATCCGGTGACGTCTCTTGCGAGTTGCTCAAGAATCGCGGCCGTGCCCTTCCTGCGGCGGTATGCGATCGTGTTTGCAACGTAGGCGCGATGACTCAACGTTTTTGCGGTGACCCGGTGCAATCCGCGAACACCAAGCAGATCGCCGATATAAGGCGCCACCCATTCCGCACAGGTCTCAATGAACTGGTCGTCGTACAACTGCTCCATGTTGTCTTCTAGTGCGGCGACCTGTTCGGCAATGACGGAAAGAAAGTATTTCAACGCCTCGCCATGTTCTTCGTCACGAATGCGGTAGATGGCTGGAAGGAGGTCGTAGAGCTTGCTATCTGTACTCACGCCATTACCTCCAGTTTGGGTGACAGAGGATCGAGCACAAGCAGTTCGGATCCCAATAACTGGCCGTCCGCACTGATGGCTTCCGCTGATGCGTCCAGGCGATGTTTCAAGCCTGCCGTTTCCTCAGACCGATGGAGAGCGTTTACATCGACGGCGACGACGCCGGACACTTCGTGCATCGCCACGACCACCTCGCTCAATGTGACCGCCTGACCGAATTCGCGATTATCAAACGCGAACTTGTTCCGGAGGACAGCTCGCACTCCGTCCAACACTTTGCCCGCGATCTCCATTTCGTCCACCTTGACGCTTGCCGCCACGCTGATGAACACCTTCCGGAAAGACCGCACGACGAAGGGCGCATACGGATCACCGGAGCTTCTGAGCGCTTCAAGCAGATTTGAGTAGACATCACTGCTTTCCGGAATCTCAGCCCCGTCAGGCCCGGCGATTGTGACAAATATGCAGCGTTTTTCTCCGTCCCAGTTCCACCGCGCGCTCGCTTTGGCAATACCGGCAAAGGCGTAAGAGAAGTCTTCATAGTCTCGAAGCGAAACCGCGCGGCCAAGAGCCATCAGGGTTAAGGAAGCGTTCCGCCTCGCGTTTTCCAATGTTTCCGAATTGGCGGCGCCATTGGTCGCCAGAGGATTGGAGACGGAGCGCACTCCAAGCGGCCGCGTCATTAACATAGAAAGTTGTCCGGCTGTAAGTAAACCTTCGGAGCCGATTCCATAGCGGTATATAGCGCGAACATTCTCCTGCCCTGTCGGCACGCGTGATCCGTTAACGCCGTCTCCGAATTGAATCCAACTCTTTCCGGCGTCATCCCTACGCACGATGTAGACGCGATCCCGCGGTCCGCTTTCATGGAAGGATTCCACTTCGCGCCACAACACGCCGTTCACACGCACTTCGTGCAGAGTCGTTGCCGCACCGGTCGGTGTGGAGGCGCTGACGAACGTCAGCGGGGAATGCCGAAGCGGAAACCGCTGAAAGCGCTGGCCGCCGTCGCCGCTGCCAAGAACATCTGCCACCGTTTCCCCGTGAGTGGCATGAGCGACATTCGCATTGATGCTCATTTTCGTGCGCTCAAACCTGTGATCGAGCTTCGACTTGAGTTTCAACCTGGTGTGAGTGGAATCAGCAGCGTCCACGTATTCGATTTCAGCCAGCTCTGCCGTAACGTGGTCTTTGAAAATGATGCGGCGCCCGGCGGAGAGACCCCGAACCGTGTGGTCCAGCACAACAACGTCGCCCTTCACAGGCAGAAGGATCGGTTTTTCCGCGAGCGGCAACATCTGGCTTTCGGCGAAGATGGAGATATCGCGCACGGCGGAATGAAATTTGTTCAGGCTGGCGGAGACGAGCAGGTCGCGCTCATGAGGTTCGATCAGGGCGAAAACATCATTCGAAAATCCGCGAAGTGCAGTCTCAAAGGATGCGGCGTCGGGAAACTCGCGTCCCGCAATGGTTTCCAGAGCGTCGGCGGCTTCCGGCAGCAAGCCCTCCGTACGCAGTCGGTCGATATCCGCGCTTTGCAGCTCGAAAGGTCCGCTCAATCCACCGCCTCTCAACTTCACCCTTGTCACGCGCGAGGACATCTGAAACTCCGCGCGGCTCCGCTCCTCCGTACGTTCGATCAGGAAGAGGTCGCGATGATCCGGCGCCGACATGACGAGCCAGCCGCCTTCGATCACCTGCGAGTAGGTTGCATCTAGATCAATTGATGTTCTGTCGCGCGCAGGAAGCAACCGGGGCGGAATATCGATTGGGGGCGGATGAAGAGCGCGGTCCACGGCCTGATCCACAGCATCGTCCACGCGTCTGGCGGCATTAAAGAGATCGATGCCGAGAGCAAACAGCGCGCCGGCGGTATTGACGGCGCCGACAATGCCTAACAGAGCGACCTCGATCGCGACTGCGCCGGCCATCGCCAAAGCGGCGCCCGCGACGACGGCCAACAATCCTCCGAGAACGCCAGGCGCCAGGAATAGGACGGAAACCGCTGCCAGAGCGACGCCTGAGATCGCTGAAGCAACAAAGACGGCGTATCCGATCCCCGTAAAAATCAAAAAGCTGGATGCGGCGCCCGCAACAGCGAGAATTCCCCCGCCCACGATGAGCGCGGCGCCAATAGCGATGCCTGTCGCAGCGGCCGCAGACATGGCGACCAACCCGAAAGTAGCGGCGCAAATCACGATCGCAAGTGCGACGCGATCGATTTCGTCCATGTTGTCGAAGTCACGCGCAATCGGCGTGCTTCGAACGGAGTCCTTCAAATCGTCCATTAAATCCCAGTTTTCCAGGTTGCGAAACACGGATTCTATGGCCTGAAACGGATCCGAATTCTCCCTAAACATAGATTCATTCTGAAGTTTAAGAGCATCAGCGAACTTCCGCAGGAAACTGTCTCCCGACTGCAGCGTCGTGCCTGGAATAGCGCAAAGAAGCGCGGCATACTTCGCCACTTTCACGGTTAGCCGGGCGACGACAGCAACGGACTCCGGCGTGGGCTCGGGGATTGGACGTTTGGTTTCCAGGGCCGCCTTCGTTGTCTGAACCAATGCATCGGAGATTGCGCGCGTGACGGCCGCGCCGGTCATTGCTTTTGCAATTCCACGCGCCGCACTTACAGCCGCAAGCGCCTCGGTTACGACAAGCTGCAGTTTGCCCAACGTCGTGGATGGATCGTTCGCATTTCCCCCCAGAACACCGTCCGCAAAACCCTTCAGGGCGTTAAACGGCAAGAACGCCGGGTTGTCCGCAATAAGTTTCGTGAGATTCGTTCCGATTGTGTTCAGAAATGTTGTGACGGCGCCGGAAGAAGGAATGGTCAACCCGATACCCGACATTCCCGCCACGATAGCGTCAATTGCATCCTTTAACTTGCCGACGTTTGGTCCGGAAAAGCTGATCGGATTGCGCCGTTCGTCCTCCGGTTTGCCAAAGTCCTCGACAATGACATTCCAACTCATCTGAACATCCACCAGCTTCAGGTCATTCGGCGTGATCTGCGGCATGTTCACAGTCGGGAAACTGATGTCGAATTGCCGGATGATGTCGAGAACGGCGCCGAACATATCGCTGAGAACGGTGCTTGCCGGCCCATAGGTCTGAAGTGTGGCGGTGATTGCGTTGGTTGAAGCTGTTTTGAACTCGCTTCCAAGAGCTTGGCCTGCGTCAATGAAAGCCTTGAGCACAGCGAGCGTTTTGCTGATCGCATTGAGGATTGCGGCCGGAGTCGCTCCTTCAGCAGATTTAGCCAGGTTCTCGGCCGCCTCTTTTGCGGCGTTGGCGACGTCCTTAGGGGTCGGAATAACGGCTTTCTTGCGGGGAGGCAGATCGCCGAAATGATCCCGCGGAGCATAGATTTCGAAGCCGGGCCATTCGGGTATTTCCCATTGTTCGGGTTCGTGGCCGAGATAGTCCAGCTTGGCGGACTTCGGAAGGCGGCGCCAGTTTGAAGAATTATGTCCGAATATCGCCGCCTTTTTCTTCAACAGAAAAACCTGGCAAATCGCGTCGTCCAATGCTGCGTCGATGAAGGCGGCATCTGCGTCTCCCCATCGATCCCCGCCCTTGCGCCAGCTCAAGTCCTCGCGCCACTCCACTCGCGTGCGATTGAATTCACGTTCCTGCTCCACCGAAACAACAACGTGCATGTCCCATAACCAATACTTCCCAACATTGAACTTGACGGGGCGGACAAACAGCAGAGTGTCTCCTTTACGGACATTCACGTCGCCTTCAAACCAACCGGTCTTGTCGCCGGCTTTCGGGATCCACGGTTCGGTTTGCCTGGCCCGTATCGAGTTCCACTGAGGGCGGGCTTCGATGGTTTCCACCGTTTCGAACGTTTGCGGCATCTCGCCCTGCCCCGGAATACTTTGAACTTTGATACCCGACTCGATTGAAACTTTGGCAGCGGCGTCGGGCGTGTCTTCGACAGTGAAGGCAAGATACGAGCCCGCCGCAACGCCTGGGCGCAGTTCATATCCAATGAGCCGCGCCAGCTCCAGTAGCGAGCGGCGCTCAGTCGCCGTGCGCAGATAACTCTCGTTGGCGATGCGTTCCTGATAAAAAGTCAGAACATCGCTCATCACGGAAAACGCATCGGCCAGGGCGATGGAAAAATCATCGTCCGAGCGGGTGCGCAATCCGTCTCGAAGCACGCCCAAACGCGACAAGCGGTCAAGAACGGTTTCTTTGAATCCGACATGGGTTCCCACACGATAGGCGATCGCGGAAAGACCCGGGCGATTGGTGATTTCCGTGGACTCGTGATCCCCCAAACGATTACAGCAGCCGCATGGGTTGAGGTTCATTTGCCGCCTCCAACTTTTAAACGCAGCACGCCGTGCTCGGGGAAATTCGGATCGTTATCGAGACGGGCGATTTCAAGGCGGCCCATTTCCAACCTCCCTTCATCGAGCGCATTAAAGTCCACGCCGATTGTTCCCTGTCTTTGGAATTTCTTGACCTCAATCGAGGCGACGCCAGCGACAGCCTGTGCTGCCGCGTAGATCGGGCTCAAGAAAACGGTCTGGCCGAACGTCATGTTGTCCGGATGAAAGACGCCGCGTCCGCCGTCGGGAAGCTGACGGTTGCTGAGAACCTCAAGCAATGCAGTCTTCACGTCCGCCCGGAAATAGTCCGGTTTGACACACACTTCGATCTCAATCTCGAGGGAAACCAGTCGCGGACCATTGACTTCCAAATCGTATCCGGCCATTCGGTAGCGCTCGATGAAGTCCCTCACCTCCGTTTTAAATTCGCGGTCCACGGTCATGCCTTGAAGCCGGTCCACCGTGAGGAAGACCGTATGCCAGCTTCCGGTCCAGCGGAAAGTCGCCGCCGCCCTCTGGATTCGCGTATCACGCTGTACAACATCCGCGTAGTCCTTTTCGGTTACGGCCCGCTCCTGAACGCGGAACGCATACGGCGCGCGCTGGCGGACCTCCTCAATAGTTTCAGGATCGACGCCGCCTCTTGCCGGCAACGGATTGCGAACCCCAACAACTTCGATCATCTCGGGTTCGAGCTGCACGATCGCATCGGATCCGACGTTTCCCGCCGTTCCGTTGCCCACCCGATAAACAGCGGTGAACTCGGCGTCCGGTTCGGGCCGCTTTCCATGAAGGTCGTCGCCAAACCTCAGGAATGCGGTCCCGCCGTCTTCGCACTCCGCGACGAATTCCCTCGCGAAAGCCCCGCCTGAAAGCAGGTCGCGGCGCGCCTTCCACGATCCGTCGTTGAGTGATACTGCCGGCAACACGTGTTTCCACTCGGTGCGATACACGTCCGATGCGGGAGCGTCAGGGTCAAAAGAGAGATGGATGGTTTTCTTTCGTCCGCGTTCGTCAGTGATCGTCTTCAGGATGGTCCTCGCCTGAGTCAACGGCGCTTGCTGAAGTGACGGCCTGAATCGCGAGGCCTGCGGCGCCTTGCCGAGTTTCTCCGCCGGACGGATCGTCCGGCCATGGTCCGCAAGCACCACATTTCCGTGAGCGACGCTCACTGTTAGTTTCTTACTCGGATCTGCCGGGGATGGAAATTCCCGAAGACACAAAGGAAAAGGCAGGGCGTCAGCCGGCGACCACTCGATCGCAGTGACTTCTTGATTGTTGATAGGATCAACCGTTATCCCTTGGTGAGCGGCAGTAATTCGAACGACGTGCCGGTTCGCGGGATTTGCATCTTGCTGAAGCCCGGTGTCGGGACCGAGAACCTCCTCGAAAATCAACACGTCGCCGCGCTTCAGATTGGGCAGGCTTCCTTTCAGAGTCGCGCTTGTCGCACCCTTTGGAAGACAGCAGTCCGCATCCCCCCACGTATAAAAGAGGATCTCGTTATGGTCCTCATATACGTTGAGGTCGTGCATCGTTTCAAACGCGGCCGCGCCGTCTCTGGTCATTACAACCGCGCCCGGCTTGTTTTCACTGGGGCCCGGCACGAGCAATCCAGTGACTCCGGTTGCCGCCTGCAACATCACCCACACGCGGGCATTGCAACCGTCGTGCATGAAGTAATCCACCAAGCGCGCATGCCGCCTGGCCGATATGCGGCGGCGCGCTGTCCCAAGGTATGCTTCGGTCCCGATGGCGTCCTGCCGATAGCTCAACTGATCGCCGATGTAGGCGAGCAGTTCAACCAGCGCCACACCGAGGTCCGCCGGGCTTTGCTCCCGCCACTGCGGCATTAACAGAGCCATTCGGTCCAGCATCAGCCGTCGGAAACTGGCGTAGTCCCTCGCCAGGTAATCGATCTGCACGGACGGTGAACTCTCCTGAGGACAAACGTGCTCCTGCGCACATGGAAAATCTGCGGCGCATTCGATCTTGAATGAGAATTCGACCGCAGACAAAAGCGGATCCAGGCTAGGAACGTTGCGCAGTTCCAATGTATACGGAGCGAAATCTCCAACGCCGTTCGCTGGATTTCCATCATCCTCGACTCCGACCACGAGGACCTCGCCCTGGTACGACACCGACTTGGCGGAGATGGATGTGATCCTTTCGCCTCCGTTGATCCTCACGTTGTCGATCGTGAGTCCAGCGGGAGCGGCAGCCTTGCCGGTAACCGAAGATGGAACGAAGTGAATACGCAACTCGTTCTGACCGGACGACACATCGACAAAATCAATACCGCGCAGAATCGGATGCTTCCCCACGTTGATTGCTCGTTGCTGATGGCGGCAGAAATAACGCATCTATGCTCCCGCGCGGCTAAACGTTGAAACGTGTCGCGCCTCCGTGCGGCGGATCACGTAACGTATGGTGACGGTCAATGTCGAATCTTCGGATTCAACACGGACTTCCTCGATTTGAATAAGGTCGCCCAGCCATTGCTGAAGCGCTCCCTGCACCAGCAGTTGAGTAGCAGCCGCCAGTTCATTGCTGTTGGGCGCAAACACCAGGCGAGGAATACCGCTTCCGAACGTCGGACGGTTAACACGCTCTCCCGGCGACGTAAAGAGCACCTGTTCGATGAGATCGCGAATGTGATCGTCCTCGCCGGTTTCCGCGGTGCGGCCTCGGCCGTCAAAATGAAATGGATAGTCGAGACGCTTCATTCCGCCGTCACCCGCGTCTGATTTGCAGAAACGCTGAGCGACACGCCGTTGGGTGCGGTCGTGGCGCGGCTGTCCTGGAGAAGAAGAGCTTGTCCTTCAGAGCGAACACGCGTCGCTCCCGATGTCCATTGCGCCGTTATGCACGGCATCGGATTGCCCGCCGGCGTCGTGAATGTGCACACAGACACGGTATAAAGCGTGGGCTGAGTCACGGCGCCCTGACTGCTCACCCGAACTCGCATGCTTGGCGATCCCGGAGTTGCGGTTCCGCCATGGGTGCATGTGACCGTTGCGTTTGCTTGAAGAATGGCGCCCATCACATCACCTCCAGCGCTGTGTCATTGATGGAGACTTTGTCTCCTGCCAGATAAACCTTCTGCGAACCATTACTGATTTCGATCCCTTGAGAATCCATCACAATTTTCATGCCACTCTTGGTTTCAATTTTGATCCCGCTTGAGCCGGGTTTATCGTCCAGAGTTATGGTTCCAGCACCGGTTTGTATCATCTTGATTTCCGCAGCCGCAGGAGATGCAGGGACCTCTCCGTCTCCCCAGAAACAACCTGTCCAGATCGGATAATCGGGATCGCCGCATTCAAACTCCACCCAAACATTTGCGCCGACAGGCGGAATAAAAAAGAATCCGACTTGAGGGCCCGCATACGGAACACAGGGCAGCGCCCAGCTCAATCGCCCGTCTCCCAGAACGGCAGGAACACTGATCTGCACCCGACCCAGCGAATTGGGATCCAGATTGTTTTCGACCTTGCCGCGATACTTGCCGAAAAATTCGCTCATGGAACAACCACAGGCGTCGTCGAGTCTGTTCCCTCGCGCGTCAATGTAAACCGCTGTTTGTACGCCTGATTCTCGATGACGTGCGTCACCCGTTTCACGTACCAAAAACCGTCGTAGCTGAATCCGACTCCTCGCAGTCCCGCCAGCGCCCTCGGCGCCAGGAGATCACCGTAGCGCAGCGAATCCAGCTCTCCCTCGGCGGTGACGGAGTCAACTGACGAGTCCGTCATTGCCTGAGCCCGAGCCTGCGCCTGTGGAGCGCCCAAACCGCACTTCCTAAACCGCGTCTTCTTGATATGCGGCCCGTTTTCCGCCAGAACGGGCTTGAGCCCAAGCGGCGGTCGCGTGCTGATGAATGTCTGCACAGGACTCGCCTTGTTGGTCTGACGATCCTGAATCTTTCCCGACACGAGGGTAGGCGCTAAAGGATTCGATCGGAAGCTGATCGAATTAACGTTTGTAGCAGAACCCAAATTCACGGAGAGCGCTCGCTGCGGTACGCCGGTCCGAATCGGAGGCCCCCAGTACGCAATGTTGGTGAACGGCGCCGGACCGGGCGTCACATAGAAAACAAATGCAAACCGTCGTGCGATTTCCTCAAGATACTGGCGGTCGGTCCCTTGCTGAACCGGGATTCTTTCCGTTGGCGGTGCGACGTCGATCACTGAAGGCGGAATAACCATAGGAATCAACCCATACTGAACATATCCGGCGATCAGCTTCATCGCGATCGCACTCTCATCCTGGGCAGGATGTTCGACAGACTTTTCCTCGCGATCCATCATGATGCTCACGTCTTCTCCAGTGATCGTCAGCGAGCCGCCGTCGCCTTCCCGTCCGGGCGAGAGCTCGTGGTGAGTGATGATCCCATCCATTAGAACTCTTGGGGTTGCATTAAAAGTGGCGATCAGGATGACGCGACTGAACGCCTTCAACAGGGGGCTCCGAAGAAGGCCATAATCAACGAGATCTAGCGCCCCGGACCTTCCAACCTGAAACGAAATCTGGAAACCGGAGCGGCCTTCGTCGGTATGTGTGACCTCGACACTCCTGATAGCCGACACCAGTGGTTCAGGCGCGGGAAGCGCAATGTTGGGACCGATCAACAATGTCAGATGAATGCCCAGCAGATTCACGGACCCTCACAGTTGGGGAATGGGTATGCGCAACCTCCGGCCGGGGACCCCTGTCAATTCGGCTGGATCCATTGCATTGTTCGCATCGCAGATGCGCCAGAACTGCTCGGGATCTCCCAATGTGCGCGCCGCGATGGAATCGATCCTGTCGCCCTGAGCGGCAGGAACCTCGGTTAGCACGCGCATATCATCACCATTAGGCAAGAAGCGCCGCCTCTTGTAGGCGACGATCGTTCCATCGGGCATCAGGCGGGAGGTCGTCTCTATCGAATAGTATCGGCTCGCAGGTTCGAACATGGCGTCTCAGGTCAGCTTGATGTTGCCGCCGGCGACGGCGGTAAGATTATTGACGGTTCCGATCGTTGCCATGGCTTCCTTAACCACCTGATGCGCGAGAAACACGGCGTATCCCGGGTGCGCCGGAGGCAGATCGTTATAGTTGAGAACACGAAGACTCAGGCCGACCTTCGCGCGAATGGGTTTCAAGTTCTCGTCGTATGCTTCTTCGGTGATGGTGAAGTCCGCCAATCGGACCGGAACCACACGCTTAGGCCCCCATATAAAGAAGGTGAACGGCGCAGCAGGCGGCACGACTTCAATCGTTCCGGCAGCCAGCAGTGAAGCGTTGGCAATGACAAACGCGCTCTTTGGATAGATGATCATCTCGAGCGCCGAAAGCTGCGGATAAATGCCCATACTCAGCGCGGTAGGTTCGGCGGTTTCCAGTTGGTCCGTCGCGTCGATTTCCACGGTGAGCTTGATCGTCTCCACCGGTGGCCCCTTTAAACGCTGAGCCTCCGAGCGGTCGCCGTCGCCGGAAGCGCCCTGAGCCTGCAACGTTCGCGTAATCGTATCGGGGTTGTATTGAAACACGACCACGCTCGCAACCGGGTTGGCCGGGTCGATCGCGACAATCGCGCCCTTCATCAGTTTTGGTGAATTGGAAAATCCGCTCATTAGAAACAATCAAATCCGCCGGACAATTCGCCGCAGAACGCGGCGTACGTATCGGCGTTGGCTATAGCCTTGTCCTTGGACATGGCCTTGTATTTTTCCTCATGCATGTCGCAGTAATATTCCGTCCCGCATATGCCGAGATGGTGTGCGTTTTCGTGAATCACGGTGCGGGTCATCAGTCCAGGCCAAAGATCGAATACATCACTGCAGATGTGAACAGTATCGGAGTTGCAGTGAGTGTATGCGCTGCCCATAGCGCACCAAAGACCTCCATCCTCGCACTCATATTTCAAAGATGAAGACCCTATTTCGGCTTTGATCTTCTTGAGCGTCGCCGCGATCTTGTCGATGTCCGCCTGATCCGCGGTCTTAAAGTGCTTCTTCAAGAGAGCGATCGTTGCCTCTTTAATGGGAGATTCCGTCAATGCATCGATCGAGCGGTCCAGCCACATACTGGCGTCCCTTACGCCGTCATCGATCGCGGTCGTCTGAGCCGTGGTGCAATCGGTTTTCGGACTTTCAACTTGAGGAAGAGTTTCAGGGTCCGCGGCCTTCTCCAGGGGAGTCTCGATTGTCGGCGGCTCGGGAACCTCAGGATGGAGCCGCTTCGCCATCACTTCATCACGAATTCGCAACCACTCGCGACCCAGGGGCTCATCGGAATCATTGTCCCAATCCAGCCGGCGCGTAATGCCTGTCCGCTCCCGGAAGATTCGGTCCACCTCTGCGTTGACTTCGGATCGCTCCTTCGCAGAAAGGCGCCAGTATGCGTCCGACATCTCCGTGGGCTTGTAAACCGTATCTCTCTTGAGCAACATCAAGCCCGCTGGCGGCGTCTGCGAATTTGAGTGCACCCGAATATCGCCAAAATGGTGGCCGAAATCCTTCGGCAATTCCGCGATGGCGCTTGCGTGATTGGAGCGCGCGGAAGCGCGACCCGCGCCAAGAACACCGGCGCCATAGTCGCGTTCGCTGCCGCAGCAGGAACAGTTGGAGCCGCCGCAACGGCATTTCGCTTGATGAACTTTCATTCTCCCGGCGTCCAATCGGCAGGAAGGCTGGTTGTGCATGGATCACAACCTGCCGGATCGCCATCTCCCTCTGGAAGGTTTTCGTAATAGTTTGAACGCAATCCACTACTGGAAAGACCACGCGCCGAACCCGCATTGAAAAGTTCGAAACCTTTTCGGATTGCCGCAACGTCCCTTGGATCGTCCTCTGTTTCCCCGCGTGCTTCCGCAACCTGGGCATCCGAAGCCCCGGATAGCAGCCTTTCTTCAGAAAACCCTGCGTGTCTGCCAACAAACGCGAAGTGGATATTGGCCGCCACCTCGTATGTCATACAGTGGCCGTCGAGCGTAACTGACCACAGTTTTCCATTGCAGTTCTGCCGGCAAGGCGCCATTTCGCCGATGGATGCATCGAGTTGGGTCTTAAAGTCCCATACTCCGCCTGTCCTCACCAACCATGCCCACATGCCTAGCGCCCAGGCGCTGTGGTCCCCGACTGTGGCGTTGGCATTCGACTCTCTCATTTCCGCGACGATCTCAGAAGCCGCATTTGTCTCCATTTGATTGACGAGCCAATCTTTAACTTCTGGGCCACATACTTTCTTTTCCGCAGCCGTTTCTTCTTCTGCTTTCTTCTCCGCCTCTTCTGTAGTCTCCGGCGGAGTTTCCGTCTCGGTTGTCTTAGGCGGAGGAGCGGACCGGCTTTCCATAACTTCATCTCGAATGCGCAACCACTGTCGCGCAAGTTCCTCATCGCCTGTATTGTCCCAATCCAGCAAACGAGTAATACCGGTTCGTTCTTTGAAAATTCGATCCACTTCCACATTGACGCTGGATCGTTCCTCAACGGAAAGGTTCCAATAAGCGTCCGACCACTCCGTGGGCTTGTACAAATTGTTCTTGCGCGGTTTTCGCGCGAGAATTGGCCGCCCGTGAGAGCCGGCAACCGGCAAGCCGCCATTCTCAGCAGCCTCCGCGGACCTTTCACTCGGACTGTCCGGCCCCTCAATGCTAAGGTCACCAGGCTTTGGATCTCCTGCAAACATCCCTTGCTGCATTGCGTGAGTCAGTTCGTGTGCAATGAGACGCGAACCTTGCGCCGTTTGGGGAGCATACTGCCCTCTTGCGAACACGACGTGGCGGCCGACTGTATACGCGAGCGCGCTGACGCGCTGCGCGGATTCCGCAGCGCGATCGTCGGAATGGATACGAATATCGCTGAAGTCATGACCCATCCGGCGTCCGAAAAAGGCCCTGCTTTCGCGATCCATCGTCTCACCCGAAGTGCGGAGTACGTCATAAACGATCTGTGGAACCTCCGGGCTTTTTCTTTGCCGTTCCCGATCCGGAATCGACCGCTGAAGGGACCTCTTGTCATCGCACTGGCTGCAAGGCGCCGCTCCGCCACAACTGCACTTGCGCTGCAATGTGTGAACTGCGCCGCTCACCGGTGCAGTCCTCTGCATGCGGTTGTAACGTGATCGGCGACCGCAGACGCAACGGCGACGGCTTCCACGTGAGCGCTCTGTGAAAAGCGCTGACGCGTGAGGGTGCGGGCGAGCTCTTGGGCGACTGCCGTGTGAATGGCATCCTCATCACCGAGCGCAAATCCGTCGAGCACGATCTCGTCGATTCGGATTTCAATGAATTTACTCAACCCATCCTCCGATCTCGGCGTCAGTCAGGGGTTTTTCTAATTTCGCGTATTCACTGCGCGCGGCGCGGAGAAGGTGGCCCATGCCGATTGCCTTACCGTCGTCGGCCGCAAGGAACGCGGCATGTACGGCGATATTGCGAATGTTGCCGCCCGGAATGTTGAGCCGGGCGAGCCTGTTCACGTCAATGTTGTTGAGCGGCGCCGCAGGCGGAAAGACACGGCGCCAGATTTCCGCGCGATGTCCAAAATCCGGAAAAGGAAACTGAACGATGAAACGCAAACGGCGAGTGAAGGCCGAATCGAGCGCAGCTCGAAAATTCGTCGTGAGGATCGCGAGGCCCCGATACGCTTCCATGCGCTGGAGCAGATAACTGACCTCGATGTTCGCATAACGGTCGTGGCTATCTTTAACCTCGCTCCGCTTTCCGAAAAGCGCATCCGCCTCATCAAATAGAAGAACCGCGCCGCCTTCTTCGGCCGCATCGAAGAGCCGCCGCAAGTTCTTTTCGGTTTCTCCGATGTATTTGCTAACGACCTGGCTGAGATCGATCCGATACAGATCCAAACGAAGTCTCTTTGCGAGAACCTCAGCCGCCATCGTTTTTCCGGTTCCGCTCGAACCGGCAAACAATGCGGTGATTCCAAGTCCACGACCGCCATTTGAGGAAAATCCCCATTTTTCGTAGACGGTGGCGCGCTGTCGCACTTGAGCGGCGATGTCGTGTAGTGTCTGAAGCTGCATCTGCGGCAAGACAAGATCGCCCCACTCGGCGGCTGTATCGATGCGTTGAGCTAGTTCATCAGTTCGCGACCTCGCGTGAACCCTGCAATCATTCCACAGATCAGCGGCGCCGTTTTCCCTGGAGCACGCTGCGCGAATGGCGGACGCATCCATTCCGAACTGCATCACAAGATTCGAAATCTGTGAACTCGTGACATCAGTCCGATTCTTCAGCGCCTCCCGCCACAGATCTTCCTGCTCCCGATGTGTGGGTTTATTCACATCCAGGCGCGCCAGGCGGATCTTCTCCGTCCGAATTGGATCACGGCTGGCCACGGCCGTCAGCGTCTGCAGGGTTTCTATGAATGAAGACACTGCCACGCGGTTCTCTTGCTCTTCCGCGTCCACCAGAAGCGCCGTATCGTTCAGAAGGGCCTCCCTGTCGCAAAGTAACGCCAGGAGATGCCGATCGGCGGCGGCGGCAGGAATATCTGAAGCACTGATGATTTGAAGCGTCAGGTTCACGCGGGCGCACGCGAATCCTGCAACGTGCAGCTTAGCGGAACGGTCCGTCCCGCAAAGGTTGACTGCGGTTCCCACCGCATCGTTTTTTGCGCGCGACCATATTTCAGCCATGGCATCGGCTGTCT
>CAZIPZ010000062.1:0-5342 GCA_964541075.1 uncultured Solibacteraceae bacterium
GGTCAATGCGGTTGACCCCGGCCGTGACGGTGTCGCCGGCACATCCGACGATCGAGCGGTCACCGTTTACAGTCTTCAGCCCCAGTATGTAGGAACGCGCCGGGATATCTTGAACAACAATCCTGCGTTAGACCACGCCAACACCACATTCGAGATGACCATCGTGAAACGGTTTTCACATCGGTGGCAGCTGGTTACTGGATGGGATTATCTCCGCCGAAAAGTATGGACTACGGACGTGATTGCGACGGATGTCAGCGGCATTCCCCTTGATCCGAACAATCTGCGATTCAATGCAGGCCAGAACTTCAAGACATGGCACTTCAAGAATATGGTTACATACGAAGCTCCTTACGGTGTCAAGTTGTCGGGGATGTATCGCGCTGCCAAAGGTGAGGCATACGGCCGTCGCTGGAACACACCGCGCCTGAACCAGGGCGTGGTCAATCTCTATACCGAGCCGATCGGCTCTTACTTTATGGACACCGTGAAGTTGCTGGACTTCCGCGTCGAAAAATCATTCACGGTTTCTGAGCGCTGGGGCAAGATCAGCGGCATGTTTGACCTCTTCAATGCGGTCAACTCTGCGGCGGTAACCGGAGTGAACACACTCACTGGAACGGCGTTTTCAAGGCCGACCCAGACCATTGAGCCACGGATCGCTCGCATTGCCATAAAGTACACCTTCTGATCTAAAGCATGCTGACAGAAGCGGAGCGTTTTAGATTCGCTTCTGTCAGACCTTCACGATAGACGAACCGATGATCACCGGCGCGCACTCCATTATCTACAGCAAGGATCCTGATGCCGACCGCGCCTTCTTTCGCGACGTGCTCCAATTGCCTGCCGTGGATGTCGGCGGCGGATGGCTTATCTTTGCATTGCCGCCTGCCGAGGTTGCATTGCATCCATCCGACAAAATAATGTCCATGAGTTCCTCCTCATGTGCGACGATGTGGAGGCGTTCGTCGCCGACCTAAGGAAACGGAACATTACCTGTGAGGCGATTCAGGATTTGCGATGGGGTTTGATGACAATACTGAGTCTTCCCGGCGGCGGTAGACTCGGAGTCTATCAGCCCAAGCATGCCAGGCCCTAATCGAAAGGGGGACAGTGAGCCGTTTCTTCGGCTTCAGGAATAACCCGCTGGCTCTCTTTTCACCCGCTCTGCGCGCCATCGCTCGCAAGGAATTCATCCAAATTCAAAGAGACAAGACCACCATTGCGATGGTCCTCGTGTTTCCGATGATGATGCTTGTCCTCTATGGATTCGGCATCCGCTACGACGTGAAATCCGTCCCAATGAGCGTCCTCAATCAGGATGGCTCCAGCAAATCCCGCCAGTATATTGAGCGTTTCGAGCACTCGCCCTATTTCAACCTGAAGCGACAAGTTTCCAGCTACAGGGAGTTGCAGGAAGACATCAATGGGGGTGAGACACGCATCGGCCTTGTCGTGCCTCCGGATTTCAGCGAGCGGTTAACTTCCAACCGCGAGGCTTCCGTTCAGGTGATCGTCGATGGCGCCGACAGTAACACAGCGACGATTGCTATGAACTACGTGCACGCGATTACACAGGAGTACTCGAGATCCGTCTTAATGCAACAGATGGACGCATTTCTGCGGAGGACGAACGTTCCGGTGCAGGCCATCGAAATGGAGTCTCGGATCTGGTTCAATCCGAATCTGGAAAGCGTCCAGTTCATCGTGCCCGGCATTATTGCGATCATCATGATGATGGTGGGTACAGTTCTTACAGCCATAACTATCGTAAGAGAAAAGGAGCAGGGAACCATCGAGCAGATCGTTTCATCGCCTATCGGACGTTACGAGATGATGATTGGCAAGGTGATGCCGTATGCAGCTTTGTCCTACCTGGATTTTCTGCTGATCGTTTTAGCCAGCCGCTTTCTGTTTCACGTGACGATCAAGGGCAGCTTGATGCTGCTTCTCATCACTGCTTTCTTTTACCTGATTGGAGTGTTGGGAATAGGAATTCTCATTTCGACCTCCACGCAAAGCCAGATCTCCGCTATGCTCACCGCAATTGTGGCGTCAATGCTTCCGTCTGTTCTTCTGTCCGGTTTTATTTTTCCAATTCAGCAGATGCCCGCAATTTTGCAGGCGATAACGGCAGTGGTTCCCGCTCGTTATTTCATTGAGATTCTCAGAGACATCTATTTAAAGGGACTCGGCCTGGAATCGTTCTGGAGAGAGACGCTTTATATCATTCTCTTCGGCTTCGTCACGATCAGCCTCGCTGCACACCGCTTTCAGAAGAAGCTCGATTAATGAAGCGAATCATCCAGATTGTTCGTAAGGAGTTTATCCAGATAGCACGCGACCGGGGTCTGCTCCGTGCGGTCGCACTGACGCCTCTTATTCAATTGCTGATTTATGGTTACGTCGTAGCGACTGAAATCCGCGCTCTTCCGATGGCTGTTCTCGACTACTCCAACTCTGCGGAAGCGAGGCGACTCGTAGACCGTTTCACGGCCGGTGGGTATTTCCAACTCCATGGCTATGTTTCCTCGATCAAAGACGTGGACGCGACTTTGAATTCCGGCCGCGCCCTTATCGTTTTGGTGATACCTGAAGGGTTTGCGGAAAACACCAGATCCGGTGCACAAACGAAGGTCCAGTTGCTGATCGATGGCACTAACTCCAACACGGCAACGATAGCTTTGGGGTATGCGAGCGGCATTGTCGCCGCCGAGAATGCCGACCTTTTGCGCCACAACTTTCAACGCAAGGGTTTTCAGGTGGTGGAAGCCGGCGTGAGGGAGGAACCTCGGGTTTGGTTCAATCCGTCCTTACGTCCAATCAACTACATGACTCCAGGCATCATCTGCATTCTATTGATGGAGATGATGGTGCCGTTGACTGCGTTCAGTCTCGTTCGAGAGCGTGAACGCGGCACGATCGAGCAGCTCATGGTCACCCCTGTGCACGCGGGCGAGCTACTAATCGGGAAAACCGTTCCTTATGCGATGATCGGCCTTGCAGACACCGCGATCATTCTGACGGCAGGAACGTTGTGGTTTCAGGCGCCACTTGCTGGGAGCCTGCTGTCTCTTCTTGCATGCGCGTTGCTTTTTATTGTTGTTGCTCTTGGGATCGGGATCCTTATCGCAACGATTGTGAAAACACAGCAGCAGGCTGCTTTGAGCTCGCAATTTGTGATCGTTCCAAACTTGCTGCTTTCAGGATTCATGTTCGCAATAGAGTCGATGCCTGAAGCGATGCAGTACTTCACGACGATTCTGCCGATGCGCTATTTTCTCGTGATTATGCGCGGAATCATGATGAAGGGACTCGGCGTGGCCGAACTCTGGGATCAGATAGCGGCTTTGGTGGTGCTTGGCGGAATCATATTTTCTTTCAGCTGGATCAGGTTCCGGAAGGTCTTCGGTTGAGAATTCGCTCGCCTGCTGGTAGTAACGATTTAGTGTTATGGGTCCGCCCCGTCTCATCCCAGCGTTTGCGCTAATTCGGCTGCATCCTTTGCCGACCCTTTGCCGCCATTGGTCCTGTGTTTGTGTTCATCCAGGTCTCCAGGAAAAATAGGATTCAACAACAGTTTTTCCGCATCCGCTGCCTTGATAGGTTTGGAAAAATAGAATCCTTGCGCGTATTTACAGCGCAGTTCAGTCAGAAAGGACAGCTGTTCGTCAGTCTCCACGCCTTCGGCAACGACATCGAGTCCCAGGCTCTGCGCCAATGGCATGATCGACCGCATGATAATAGCCTCTTCCTTATGCCCTTTCCCCATCGCGCTCGTGAAGGATTTATCGATCTTCAGCGTGTCCAGCGGGAAACGTTGAAGATAGCTCAGCGAGGAATAGCCGGTTCCGAAGTCATCAATCGCGAGACGAACGCCAAATGATTTCAGTTGTGCCAGCAGGTTCGCGGCTGCAACTGGATCGGTCATGATGCTGCTTTCAGTCACCTCCAACTTCAATGATCCGTTGGGCAGGTTCAACTGTTGAAGCAGTTCGTCCACCTGCTCGGCGAAGTGCGCCTGCAAGATCTGCTTTACAGCCAGATTCACGCTCATCGTGAGATCCGCATACTCGGGCGATAGCCGACGCCAGTCCGCCATTTGCCGGCAGGCTTCAGTTAAGGCCCACCATCCGATTTCGCGAATCAAGCCGGTTTCCTCAGCCACCGGTATGAATTCACCGGGCTCAATCATGCCCTTTGATGGGTGATCCCATCTCAGGAGGGCTTCGAATCCCACAATCTTCTTGGACTCAAGCGAGATGATAGGTTGATAGAAATTTCGGAATTCGTGTCGCTCGACTGCGTGACGCAAATCAGTTTCGAGTTCCAGGCGGCGCGTGACTGACGCGCGCATCTCGGCATCGAATATTTCATAGCGCGCCTTGCCCAGGGACTTGGCGCGATACATTGCGGTGTCCGCGTCGCGCAGAAATTCTTCCGGATGCTGATATCCGAAACTGCTAACAGCAATTCCGATACTGACGGAAGTGAAGATTTCCTTGTCATCCAGAGTGAAGGGCTGGGCCAACTCAGTCATAAGCCGGTCCGCGATGCGCGTTATATCAGAAGCGCACTTTAAGTCGCTCACGAGAATGGCAAACTCATCCCCGCCCAAGCGTGCAACTGTCGCACTTTCGTCCATTCGTGCGATGACGTCAGTGTGACGAAGCGAGTTCAACAGCCGACTGGCGACTCCGACCAGCAGCTTGTCCCCCAAGATATGGCCAAGGCTGTCATTGATCATTTTGAAACCATCGAGATCAAGGAACAGCACGGCAAACAGCATTTCGGGGTGTCTCTTCTGATGTTCGATAAGCTGCAACAGCCGGTCAAGGAACAGAAGGCGATTCGGCAGTCCTGTAAGCGGGTCAGCGACTTTGGCTTCAGTGATATCCGTTTGTGATCCCGCCATACGTAGAGGCTTGCCGGAGCTATCGCGAACCATGATGCCGCGGATCAGCATCCAGCGATACATTCCATCTTTGTGGCGCATCCGCACTTCCGTTTCCAGGTGAGAAGTTGCGCCACTGAGGTGACACTCTACGCTAAACCGCATGTTTTCCTGGTCCGCTTCGTGGATTCGTCCAAACCACTCTCCAGGGCGGTCGCCAATCTCTTCCTCTGTATAGCCAAGCATCGCTTTCCAGCGGGGCGAGAAATAGAATGCGTTGTCGATAAGACTCCAATCCCAAAGACCATCGTTTGCGCCGAGAGCGGCAAGTGCGTAGCGTTCCTCGCTTTCTCTTAAGGCTTGTTCCGCATGTTTGTGAGACAGCTGGGTATTGATGCGCGCAAGAGCGACAGGGAAATCAATTGGTTTTGTCAGGTAGTCATTCGCG
>CAZIPZ010000062.1:5352-19897 GCA_964541075.1 uncultured Solibacteraceae bacterium
TTTGATTCCTTGCCGTCACCATAATGATTGGCAACTGGATCGGCGAATAGGTCTTTCGCAAGCCGGCCAGTGCATCCAGGCCGCTGATTCCAGGCATTTCAATGTCCAGCAGGACCAAGTCAACGGAGTCGCTCTTGATGCGATCCTCGATACCTGCGGCGTCCTCCGCCACAGTGATGGTGTAGCCTTTCCGGGTCAGCCGGCGAGCCAGCATGTCTCGGTTCATTTCGTTATCGTCGACAATGAGTAAGCGGTCAGGCTTGGACTTCATGACGCTCCCTCTGGACGAGCAAATCGGATATTTTCCCGCTCAGTCTGGCAAAATCGACTGGTTTGGTATCGTAGTCATCACACCCGGCTTCAAAGGCTTTCTGGCGATCGGTGACCAGCGCATGGGCCGTGAGCGCAATAACGGGAATATTCTTTGTGCTTTCGGTTGATTTTAGAAGGCGCGTGACTTCCCACCCGTCCATGTCCGGCAGGCCGATGTCCATCAAGATCAGATCGGGCATTTCCGAACACGCCATGGCGTGACCTTGCTGACCATCAAACGCCGTGATCACGGAAAAACCATGGCGCTGCAGGCGTCTCGAAAGCATATCCCTGTTCATTTCGTTGTCTTCGACAAGCAGAATCTTGCGCACTGTAATCTCCTCCTAAGACTCAATTCGACATTGCTTCATGAGCTACCGGACGTGCGCGGTACTTTTCCAAAGCAATTGCGAGGCGGTCCCGGTCAATCGGTTTGACCAGATAATTCGCCGCGCCTCGGTCCATTCCCATGGGCTGGTTATCCACGATCGTAACCATGATCACGGGAATTGACTCCAACTCGGGATCCTGTTTCAGATGACTTAGAACGTCCCAACCATTCAAACCGGGCATCACCACATCAAGAGTAATGATCCGCGGTCGAATTTCGCGGGCCAGACGCAAGCCTTCTTCGCCGGTCGCTGCGGCGACTGCGCGAAATCCCATCTTTCCAACAAAGCGTGACATGAGATCACGGACGGCCGCATCGTCGTCAATCACGAGGATGGTGTCGGTCTCCGCAGGCGCCTTGGGTTGTTCATTTACGGGCTCCCTGGGAGCTTGCACCCGTGGAGGCTGCGCTGTTTCTCCGGTGGTCACGGTTGCCGGAAGTTCCACCGTGAAGACGGAGCCTTCGCCCAACTGGCTGTCGACGTGAATGCGGCCGCGCATCATTTGGGCAAAGCGAGCGCTGATGGCCAGGCCTAGTCCCGTTCCGCCATACTTGCGGGCGATTGATGTATCGGCCTGCGCAAAGTCCTGGAACAGTTTCCATTGCTGCTCAGGAGTCATGCCAATACCGGTGTCCACCACGCGGAAAACGATGCAATCGGTATCGCGAGATTCGCGCTTCACATCGAGAGTGATGGCGCCGTGGTCGGTGAACTTACACGCATTGCTGAAAAGATTGAAGAGAATTTGCCGTACTTTGGTAGCGTCGGCATGCATTGACCCTAGGTCCTTGGATAGATGAACCTCGATCTTATTGGAATTCTTTTCTGCAGCCGGTCGGAGAGTTGTTACGATCTCTTCAATGATCGGCCGCAGCTCAAATGTTTCCAGATGCAGGCCCATTTTGCCGGCCTCAATCTTGGAAAGATCCAAAACGTCGTTGATCAATGAAAGCAGATGTTTTCCGGCAGCCTGGATGCGCTGCAGATCACGCACATTCTCGATCTGTCCGGAATCTTTGGTTTCTTCTTCCAACATTTCGCTGTAGCCGATGATCGCATTGAGCGGCGTGCGCAGTTCGTGACTCATATTGGCCAGGAATGCGCTTTTGGCCCGGTTGGCTTCTTCGGCCGCGTGTTTTGCGCGGAGGAGTTCCTCCTGCGTGCGTTTGCGGTGTGTGATTTCCTGTTCAAGTTCCTTTGTACGTGTTTTCAAGTCGTCGTTGGCTCTCGAAACGGCTTTGTCTCGGTGCTGAATTTCGGAAAGCATGATGTTGAATCCGTCGATCAGGCGGCCAATCTCGTCGCCGGATGATTTCACAGCGCGAACTCCGTAATTTCGATCAACTGAAACTGCCCGCATGGTTTCCTCCAGGTGAAGGATCGGGCCGGAAACGAGCATTTGCAGCTTTGAAGAAACAAACCATGCGAAGGCGCCCGAGATCAGAACAAAGATGCCCAGGATGCCGGCATATCGGCGAGCACGGGCATTCCATCGTTGCATGTCAGACTGCAAGAACAAGGTTCCAAGACGCTCGCCGCTGAGAGTAACTTCGCTAAAGACATCGATGTATTGGCCATCGAAGTGGTACCCAGTCGCCTCAACGTGCTTAGGAAGTACGGGCGCTGGATCGCTGGCCCGGTAATAGTGCGCGAAAATGCGCCCGTCGGTTGTATACAGGACTGCGGCTACAACATCGTCCTTGGCGGTTAACGCGGAGAGCGTGACATTCGCGGCGGCCTCGTCTTTGAAGGCCATTGCGGCCGCGCTGTTGTAGGCGACGATCTGGGCCTGCGTTATCAAATCCTGGCTGAGAAGGTTCTTGAACGAAACTAGGTCGTAAATCAGAAAACTTGCAGAAGAGAGAATTACTGCAATGCTGCTGGTCAGCATTGCCATGAAGGTTAGTTTCCGTTTAATCGACAGATTTCGCAGATTCATCGCACTCACCTCGACGTGATGTTCGTCTGGACGATTTTTGCCAGACTCAGCAACCGTGAACTGATGTTCAGTCCTACTTGCCTGGCCGCGTCGACGTTGACTTCAAACCGGACTTTGCTGTCTTCCAGAGTGAAGTTGATGATGCCGCCACGCTTCGTGAATCCCTGTGTTTCGGCAATGGTGAGAACGGAGGCGCCTTTGGTGGCCTGTATGATTTCGTCGGCGTGTGAGCTCTCCGCCGACGCGATGAATAGCATCTGGCAATTGCAGTCGTTGGAATCCTTCCACTTCAAGCGCTTTACCAACAACGAGCGGCTTTCGATCTTCTTCCCGTCGATTACCCGTTCCAGAATCGAGGCAAACGAATCGTTGCCGACAACGCCGATCACGATCGGCTGTCCGTTGTAGGAGAAAGCTGACGACGGCCACTCCACGAGTTTCGCGAAGTTGTAGATGAACCCGGCTTTCACCAGATATTCCGATGCGTCCGATGCGTCGCTGTTTTGAGCTCTAACTTCTGGCCCGAAAATCAACAGCGTTAAGGCAAGGGCAATATGTAATCCTAGCTGTCTCATGATCCTATTACTCCAGCGTCAGAAACTGTTTTCTCTTGATGACATCGCCCATTACCTAGAACTTCCAAGTCACAGCGCCGTGGAATGTTCTCGTCACTTGAGTCGGCCACGTATTGATGAAGTCAGGCCGGAACTCCAAATGGCGCTTGTTCAGAAGATTTTCTCCAGTGAGAGAGAACTCGACGTTCGGCATGAGTTTCCACCCAATCCGGCCGTCTAATGAGTAATAACTGGGAATCTGCAAACCATCGAGCGAATGCACATATCGCAGCGTGACGTCTTGCTCGAAGTTCATGGGCAGATCCACCGAGGATCGGAGGTGGTAGTGGTGGCGCGGACTGACCCCTCCTGGATTGGGAGAGGAGAAGTCCATGCTGTCCTGATCGCGGTGAATATTCATTTTGAGGTAGCTGTAGGCTCCAGAGACTTTCCAATCGCCGGCCGGTTTCCACTCCCCGAATAATTCAGCGCCATTCGTCGCACCGCTCATCTTGTTGCCAGCGAGCAGCGGCGCGGTCAGGTGAACGGGCGAAGGCGCGAATTCCAAGAAAGGCATTTGTGGTTCTGCTGAAAGCAGATTGTTGTAGGAGTTATAAAACGTAGCGAAATCCGCAGAAAACGTTCGCGTCGCCCGGATGCGGTAGCCCGCTTCGTAAGCGACTAGATCCTCCGACTTGAACGCATGGTTTCCCAGGACGGTCACCATCACCGGTAATCCCATCGTCTCCGTCGATGGAGGAACGACGGCGGCGTTCAAACGCATGTCCTCTTCAGTTCGGGCCGGAGTACGAACAGCGCGCGAAATAGCTCCCCAAACCGACTGCTTCGGGCTCAGCGTCCACAACAATCGGGCATTCGGTTCAACTTCGAAGCCCGTAAAATCGTTGTGCTCGAGTTTAGCGCCTAATGTCACGCGAACTCGCTCTTTGAACAGCGCAAATTCATCCTGAGTAAAAGCGCTGAAGAGACTCCATCTGCGGCGATTCGGATTCAGACTCACATAGTCGCCTGGCTGGATGTTGTCCTGTGTCGATCGGTAGCCGAGTCCCCAAATGAACTCGTGGCTTTCACCAACACGAATGTCATGTTGAAAGTCGAGGTCGTAGATGGCTTGATGATCCGTAAGGAGCCTGTTTGCAACAGTGTTGGTCTTGTCGTAATACAGCTGCAAAGAGGTTTTAGAACGCGTGAACGAATGGTTCCAACGGCCAAGCAAGTTGCCGCCGCTGAAATTTCCCTTGTTCAGGAACGTCGCATAGTAAGGCGGCGCAAGCATGGGACCAGTCAGGGTTTCGCCGTAAGAACCCGAGTAGAGATCGCCCTGTAATGTAAACGAATTGTCGGCTGTCGGACTCGCATCGATTCTGAATCCTCCCCGGCTGGCGTTCCATCCGTCGAATGCGTTGTTTCCCGATGCGTCTCTGGATGGATCGATGTCGAAATATTTCGCGTAGCCGCGGTAATGCGCCGTATCGCCGATCTTGCCGCCATAACGGACGCCTACGGAACCGTTCAGTTCATTGCCGGCCCCGGCGGTGAGGACGCCATGTTGTGTATTGCCGGCTTCTTTCGTAATGATGTTGATGACTCCGTTCACGGCGTTGGCGCCCCAAAGGGTCGCACCGGGGCCGCGAATGACTTCAATACGGTCGACATCTTCCAGCAGCACGTCTTGAACGTTCCAATACACACCGGAAAAGAGCGGCGTGTAGACGCTTCTACCGTCGATCAACACAAGCAGCTTGTTTGCGAAGCGGCCATTGAATCCACGGGCGGTAATGGCCCACTTGTTTTCATCAATACGCGCCACGTCAACGCCGGGCGCCACTCGAAGAGCCTCAGGAATATTGCGCGCGCCGGATCGCCGGATGTCTTCCTGCGTAATGACAAAGACCGCCGCGGGCGCATCTGCCAGTTTCTGCTCTCGCTTAGAAACCGAGGTCACTCTGAGGTTCATTAAGTCTTCCAGGCTGATTGCGGTTACATCCGGAAAGTCCTGTGCGGTCACGATGACCGCCGTCAGTATGATTCCAAGGCAGATGTGGAATATCTGACGTCCATAGAATCTCGCTTCGGCGCACCGACGATGAGACTTCCTATTGGAAGTGACTATCGGCTTGCTCGAATTCATGTGTTCTGCCGTGCTCATATAAGGCTCCTGATGAAGATCGATTTGAGATCGTCCTAACGCCGGATTATTTGAACGGTGTCTATTAAGCGGACTCATCGCGGCTTTTCTCCTGTAACTGTGAAGACAGTAGAGTAGGTCAGCGTGTCCGGACGTCTTAGATAATTCAAAAATCTCCGGATCTCTTCGTCGGCTTCATATTCGCTGCCGAGCGCCTCTGTCAGGCGCGGTCTCGCGATCTCAAGCTTCAATTCCCATTGCTCAAAGATTGCAGGATCGATTTCTCCCGCGATCAGGTGATAACACTCGACCTGTACTTGAAGGTTTTCCAATCCTGCGTTGCGTGCGAGCCAGAAGAGCTTTCGGCCGACAAACGGATCGAAGCCGCTGTCGGACAGACTCTTCATGACCCGGTCGATGGTCTCCTGCATGAGAGCTTCTTCGGGGTAGTGCCATACCAACTGGCCGTCAAGATCCTGCATCAGCACAACGCCGCCAGGCCTGCAAACGCGGACCATCTCGCCGACTGCTGTTTCCTTGTCCGGGACGTACTGAAGAAGCATTCTCGAATAAACGAGATCAAAACTTCCTGAGGGCAACCGCATTTGCCGCGCGTCGCCGCAGATGAAGCGGGTGCGGGGATTGCGATAGCTTCCTTCACTGGCCTGCCGAATCCGGGTAGGACTCAAATCGATTCCCGTGGCATTTATGTCGCGGTGGGATGCCGCCAGGGTCTTAACGATATTGCCTGGTCCGCAGCCAACCGAAAGCACTTCTGCATGTGAAAACAGGTGCGGCTCCAAGTATTTTTTGATCCACGCATCAGGGTTAACTTTGCGTGCAAGCCGGGATGCCTCACGCGGATCTTCCATGATGTAGGTGGTGGGCGAAAGTTGTGACATAGAGTCTCCCTAAACGGCTAAATAAGATTCGCTGCTGTGCTTTTCCGATCGCTGAAGCAGACGTGAATAGAAACGATCGACATGGCTATAGAATTCACGTTGACCGTGTTGCAACCAGATACCCTGGCAATAATTCCGAAGAAATTCCGCGCCCAATCCAAGCAGTGCAGGGGCCGCAATTTCATCCGCGATTACCGAAATTTCGTCGAGTTCAAAATCGGCGTATGCCGCCGCAGCTGCATTCAGTAATGAGGCCACTACCGACGGGACATCACCTTCCGGCACCGTTGGGTGAAGCAATAAATCGCAACGATTTTCGATATAACTGAAGTTCACCCCAAGCGGTCCGCGATAAGCCATCGCTGCACCGACGGGCTCTTCTTTGAAGTCCTGATATGCCAGCCATACATGACGGGTGCGCCGCAATCCAACTCCGCTGTAAAGATCGTTCACATAGTTCAACCCGACATCGTGTTTAAGTTCTTCTGCAGTGACGTAGATGTTTCCACGCACAAGGGAAGCGAGGCCGCAAAGAGCGGAATGATGTGTTCCGTCATACGGTACGACTTGTACGCTCTTTGCTGATTCGAAACTGCGGTTGCGTGGCAGGCCGAAATACATATGCCGTCGCACGGAGGCGAAGGATTCCCCGATCGTGTGCACCATCGAGCCAAAAACCCGAGAAGGAAAACGATTTTCCGGTCGGAACCAGTTTTGGTGGGACTCGTCCAGGCCGCGCAGTATAGCTCCTGCGGATCCGGCCAACATGACTGCCCGGGACGCGAGCGGGTTACCTTCGGAAACCAGGTGTTGCGAAATCCATCCACGGCCGGTTGTGCGCCACACGGCGATAGAGGCGGATCCTTTCTGATCGCCGCCGGCCGTCAGGACGTACAACAAGGAGTCTCCGGCCTGAAGGAGCCGTCGCCAGTTTTCCCGAACGACATCCATGTAGGGAAGCAACCGGGCCGCTTTCGCCGGGTAGAGAAAACCAGTGCGGCGATAGAGGTCGAACAATTCATCGACGTTAAGCGCATTGACCTTCACGCCATAGTGTTTGTCCAGCTTCGAAATCCACGTAAGCCCGTTAAGTAATTCCTGATCAATAGCATCCGGCAACATTGGTCCCTCACTCCAAAGGGGCGTCGGGCCAACAGAGGCGTAATATGGCTCGGCCTTCAGTTCGCCCCACAGCGAGGTTATCGGCCGTGCTGAATTCGGCCTTTATGGTGTCCGGAATAAAGTCACGATAATTCGGTTCCAGCCTCTCAATGCAGATAGTCGTTGTGTTCAAAATCGAGGGGTTTCTCGAGCTGCGATGCGTTGATAGGGGCAACCTCGGAACGAGTATTCCTTGTCATAAGTTATGGTCTTCACTATACTTCGCCCGATTCAACGAAAGCGCACCGTACGAACTGGGAGTGAATTGTTTGAGGGAAATCCCTCGTGAATTACAACTCGAGGCCGGTTCTTAGGGATGGCTGCGTGTCTGCCTGGAGAGGTCAACGCGCGGATAGCAGAACTCATCGGAAGTAATTTTTCTAACCCGAACCAGAGTACCCCCAACTCCAATCCTGCTATCTATGATCAAAAACGTTGCCGCGAGGTTTCCGAAGACGCGGCGTTAGAGGTTTTAATGGGAGCGTTCCTTGCGACGAACGTAAGGGACCTGGAGGATTTTATGACAGTGACATTGCGTAATTTTGTTATGTCCATTCTACTGGTCGCCGTTCTGGCTTTACCGCTGGCGGCGCAGCAAGGGAATGGAGCAATTACCGGACGCGTTTCCGATAACAGCGCCGCCCTCATACCTGGAGTTGCGGTAACCCTGACCAGCACCTCAGTTATGGGCGAGCGCAATTCCGTGACAGATGAGCGAGGAGCTTACCGCTTCGATCAATTGCCTCTCGGAACCTACACTCTGAAGTTTGAGTTGCCCGGCTTTGCCACACTCATTCGCGAAGGGATTCAGATTACTGCCGGGTTCACGGCTAACATCAACGTCACTCTGAGCGTCGCCAGCGTTGCCGAAACCGTAACGGTGACAGGACAGTCGCCGGTTGTGGACACACAGAGTTCAACAGTAGCTGTTAACCTGACGCCCGAGATCCTGACGAATCTGCCAACAGGCAGGGACATGATTTCGATGGCCGGCATTTCTCCGGGCATCATGGTGCGCGCCTGGGATGTCGGCGGGAGTCAGGTCGGAACCAGCACTGGTTTCCGGACTTACGGAACAGACGGACAGACCTATGACATGCTTGACGGTGTCATCATCGCGGCCAATCTATTCGGCGACTTTGGATCGATTCAGGAAGTTCAGGTCGTCACAGCTGCCAAAAGCGCGGAAGCGAAGGTGGCCGGCGCGTATGTGAACAAAATCGTCAAGACAGGAAGCAACAATTTTCACGGCGGCGCTGACGTCTACTGGGAAACTCCAAAACTGCAGGGAAACAATTTGAACGACAGGTTGAAGTCTTTGGGAGTCACTGGCGGAAACCGTATATCGAGTTTTACGGATGTTAATGCGGATGTCGGCGGACCGTTCAAAAAAGACAAGTTCTGGTGGTATTTTTCGGCGCGTCACAACAGGGTTGCACTGTTTTCCCCTGGTTTTAGAAAAGGGGGATGCGATGAGACTCCGGGGTGCACAGCGCCCGTCGGCACCTTCGTCGCCGACAATGCATCGAACGAAGAAGTCGCCTTCTTCACCGACCTTCCTTCAGCAACACTGAAAATGAACTATCAGGTCAACCAAAACAATCAGGTGAGCGTGCTGTCAAACTGGAACGATAAGCATCAGCCTTACCGCGGGGGTTTTGGAAATCGAGCTCAGTTCTTCAATGGAGACTCTGTCGCCAGGCAACGCTATCCCACATTGCTGGGTAAGGCTCTCTGGACGTCGGTGCTCAATACGCGGATCACTGTAGACACTTCATACAATGTCCATAACAGAAATTCACCATACGATCGCCGAGTGAACGAGTACAGCAGGAGGGATGTGGATACCCAGCTCGTACGCGGCGGTTTTTCAGGCGAGAACACGGGCCTCAACACCAGCTATAACGGGGGCGGAATCACAATCAGCCGCCAGAACAATCTTCAGTGGCAGTACAACATTTTCAATATGACGCTGTTGGCGGACAACTTGATCACCGGGACCCACAACATCAAGACCGGTTTGTCCCGCAACGGTTATTCCGCTCGTCAATCGGAAGACGGAACCGTTGGGCATATGATCCTGTTTTATACAGGCGGATTCAGATCGCCTCTCTACATCGACACGCTGGACACACCTTTCACCAAGAAGCGTGCGATGAAGCAATGGTCCTACTACATCAATGACACTTGGAACGTGGCGCGCCGGCTCACTCTCGGACTCGGCTTCCGTTTTGACCAGACGACGCCGTATCTTCCCGAGCAGGAGAAGACGGGAATCGGCCCGTTCCAGGCCATCTATTCTGTTTCCCGCAAGGATCTGCCGACATTGAACGGCCCGGTTCCGCGTTTCTCACTGATCTATGACATATTCGGCAACGGCAAAACCGCGTTGAAGGCGAGCTATGGTAAATACGTCACAGATCCGGAGTCCAGCCTTGCCGATTCTGTGAATCCAGTCGCTGTAACCTCAACTCGGTACAATTGGGACGCAACCGGCCCTGCCACGAATTGTTATCTCACCACCTGCGCATTCAGCACGGCTGGCCGGACGCCAGTCAGTGTTGTCGGCGGCCGCGACAGGGAGGTCGATCCGAATCTCAAATTTCCGTACACAATTGAATACACGGCAGGTATGGACCATGAGCTGATGCAGGATGTTTCATTGCGGCTGTTCGTGGTGCGGAAGTTCGAGCAGGATCTCTTTCAGACGCACAATGACGCCATTCCATTCTCCGCATACAGCATTCCAGTAAACGGAGTCGATCCCGGACGCGATGGGCGGACCGGAACGGCGGACGATCGTACACTGACGGTCTACAGCCTGGAACCCTCGTTCGTTGGGAGGCGCAAAGACGTGCTGAGGAACAACACGTCATTGGACAACGCCAACACGACTTTCGATGTTGAAATTGTAAAGCGCTTCTCGAACAAATGGCAGGTGCTTACAGGCTGGGACTACCTGTTCCGTAAGGTTTGGTCTACGGCCGCTGTTGTCGCGGATAACGCAGGCTTCGCGCTGGACCCAAACAACCTCATCTACAACAGCGGTGAACGCTATAACACATGGCATGCCAAGGTCATGGGTACATATGATGCGCCATATGGCCTGAAGGTATCCGGTGTTTTCAGAGCCGCTAAAGGAGAAGCGTACGGTCGCCGTTGGAACAGTCCTCGGCTGAACCAGGGGACTCTGAATCTTTGGGTTGAACCTATCGGTACATTCACTATGGACAATGTAAACATTCTCGATTTCCGCGCCGAAAAGGGGTTCCAGCTCGGAGAAAATAGAAAGTTAAGCGCCACGTTCGACCTGTTTAACGTGCTGAACTCCGCAGCGATCCTTGGCGTGAATAACCTAACCGGCGCCGATTTCTCGAGGCCAACCCAGACGCTGGCTCCGCGTATCGCCCGCTTAGCCCTGAAGTACGCCTTCTGACGATCGAGTAACTATCGATCCCCAGTTTCGTTCCGCGATTTCGGCCTCTCGAAAGGGAGGCCGAACTTTTGTTTGGGCGGAACTGAATAACGGGCATGGCCACGAACCGGAGACCAGTCTCGCTTTCGTCATGCGGCGCGAAGGTGCGCATTCCGGAGTCTAGTTCTCAATATCCAAACATGTAGGTGAGCTTGCCAATCAGCGCGCGATCGATGAGCCGATGACTAGTGCTGTCGCGCCGTTCGTTATAGACAATGAATAAGTCGCTCAAGGGCCGGTGGATGATATTGAATCGAATATTGGAGGTCCATTGGCGCGCATCTGTGTTGTATTGAATCAAAGCATTCAGGAAGACCGTAGTCGTGAATGAATAGTTCAAGCGGAGACTGGCAAGATCCGTGTTGAAACGGACATCAGGCCGCTCCAGGTCGATCTGGTTGCGAGTGTAGTTCACTGAGGTCGTCAAACGGAAACTCGGACGAACCTTTCCTCCTAGAGTAAACGCAGTTCTGTTTCCCGAATAGAACGTTCCTTTGTCGATTCGGAAATTCATGCCTAGAGGTCGCGCCCGGCTGGATGTATACGTGACGTAGTTGTTATCGAACCAGTAGTCGCCGGTCGGGATTTGGACTCCAGTTTGGATCCGAAACGATCTGTACAGCCGTTCGAACTGACCGGTGCGTCCAGCTTCGAATGTTGCTCCATCCTGGAAATTAATCGGAAGGCGGAAGTCCAGAGTCTTCGTCTCGATCGTGTTGGACGAATTCCAATATCCGGATTGTTCGATGTTAGGAAGAATATCGCGGACCTTGCGCCGCAAGGCCGCTGGACGAAACGTATATCCAAAATAGTTGGTCCATTTGCGGATTCCTGTGCGCGGAACGAAGCCCACTTCAGCATTGAAATCCCTGCCGATGTCCGTAAAGATCGATCGTATGTCCCAAACGCGATCATGGAAGGCTATCGCGACTCGGTAAGCTTCATTGTCCAAGCCGCCCAAGGTGGAATCCGTTTTCGCGTAAAACGAGCTGAAGTATGTGGAGGACCCAAAACGCAGGTTGGCGTCGGCGCCGTAGCCGCGATTGAAGCCGATGCCGTCCTTATTAATAAAGATCGCTCCGATTTGCGAACCCGCGCCGACATTCCGACGAACCCGCCCAACTGTGAAGTTGGTTGCGGGCGCCAAGTTTGATTTGCGTGTTTGAATGTTTACCGCGCCCAGAGACCACGGTCCAAGTCTCCCGGTCAGGCGGGCTCCGCCAAAGATAGGAATCTCGCTGCCATCGTCGCCGATACCGATTCTTCGACTGAAGAAAAAGATTAACTCCTCATTTCTAGGCGCCTGCCGTCCGGTCAACTGGTCTGTTGTTCCGAATGAAAAAATGCCCGAATTTTCGATAAAGAATTCTCGCTTCTCAGGAAAAAAGAGGTTGAACCGTGTGAGATTCACCTGCTGTTCATCGGCCTCGACTTGCGAGAAGTCTGTATTCAACGTGGCATCAACGATGAAAGATGCTCCCAATCCGTATTTGAGATCGAAACCGGCGTCAGCCTTCTTTTCCGTTCGCGTTCCAGCGGCCGCGGCGAACTGACCGAAACTCGAAAGTACGTATGGCTTGACGCGTATGTTAGCGCCCGGCTGTATTCCTTCCAGGTCCTCTAGGGTGCCCGCCATGGAAACACGATTCAGGCGGTAAGGGCGCGGAATCGGAGACCAGAAAGAATCCTCGTTTAGTCGGCGCACACGGCGTGCGAAGTTGATTCCCCAATTCTGAGGCGACGCGTCCGGAAAACGCAGCGTTTTGAAGGGAATCGCAATCTCTGCGATCCATCCTTCCTCGATGATCCGCGTTTTGATGTAGGTGACCGCTTCCCACTCCGGATTTCGTTCGCTTTCGTTCATCGACTGCATGTCGCGCTTGGCGCCCTGCGGATTGATCCAGAACTCGAAGCCGTTTCGCCCATCATGGAAGGTGTCGAGAATGATTCCGATGGCATCTGTGTCAGGAGGCTGAAAATCGCGGATGATGTCATTGGTAAAAATCTTGTCCGGTTCGGAATCGTATGACATGAAACCGAAGTAGAGCATGTCGGCGTCATAGAGAACGCGGACTTCCGTGCGATAAGTTGCGCCCTCGCCTTCCCGCGGCTCCGTTTGGATAAAGTCGGACGCGACAGGAGCAGTTTTCCACACCGGCTCATCAAGCACTCCGTCAACGGAGATTTGTTCATTGATCTTTACGGCGTGCAGGCGTCTGGCCAGCCGGGCCGTAGAGTAATCGATATCATTGTTGGCGGCGTCCAGCGTGACAGCCATAACTGCAAACAGAAAGGAGGCGAGCGTTATTTTTCGGAGCATATGCCGGCACATCTTATTACGAAACCCCTGGGTGCGCCTAACTTGCATTTGAGGCAGAGATGTTGCCAATAGAAAAGATCGGGGCGCCCGACCCTTTTATAAAGAATTCAAGCGCCCCGTTTTATCTAGAAGAGGAACTTCAGACCAAATTGCATCTGGCGTCCATCCAGGGCGGCGCCAATGGTTCCGAAATCCCTTGAGTCAAACTGCAGAGTGCTGCCAATGTGCGGATAGAAATTCACCTGATTGAAAGCGTTGAATACCTCCCACCGGATCTGAATGTTCTTTCCTTCGGCCACATCGATATCCTTCATCAACGAAAGATCGCTTGCGAAATACCCGGGACTGACGATGCTGCCTCTTGACGCGTTGCCGAATGTCCCTCTGGCAGGCAGAGCGAAAGCATCCTTGTTCCACCAACCGGTTTTCGGATTCGGATTCTCGAGTTTCGGGTTGCCGATCAGCAAAGGCCGGTCGTAGCGATCCCCTGTGCCGCTGTAGTCTTGAGAGAGAACTGGCGTCTGGGGAATGCCGCTGTTGGCGCGAACGACGCCCGACAACTGCCACTTCCTTAGCAGCCCGCCCACAAAACCGGAGCGATTGCGTGCAAGCGGCAGCTCATAAAGAAATGTGCCGGAGAAGCGATGCCGTATATCTTCCTGACCCAGGCCTCTCTCCGCTTTCAGGTTGTATGAGCTTTGGGGATTTACCTGGGCTCGCCTGGATCCATCGTCGATGACTTTGCCCCAGGAATACGCGATTAACACCGTCGCGCCTGTGTTCGCTCTTCTCTCGACACGCCCTTGCAATCCATGGAACATGCGATTGCCGCGAGACTCGAGCCATGTCACGGGCCCGAACATCGGATAAGGACGCGGACTGAACGGCGTGAGCGGCTGGTTGATATTGCGGTTTGCGGTTAGGTGCGTTCCTTTCTTACCGACATATGCAAGATCCAAAACCACACCCATCGGAAATTCATTTTGCACTCCCAAATTCCAATGAGCATAGTAGTCATTGGTCGTGTCGTACTTTGTGCTGACGATCGTCATCACACCCATTGGACCGCTTCCCGGAAGTCCTAGAGGATATTGAGCAGTGGTTCCTGGCCATGGATTGTCCCATGTCGGTCCTTGGGTTCTGACAAATCGCTGGTCGAAGCTGAAGGGCATTTGTGAACTTCCGTTGCAGCCCAGGCGGCACAAGTCGTCGATCTGATAGAAGAGCCCGTATCCGCCGCGCACCACGGTCTTCGTGCGTCCCATCGGCGTCCATGCAAAACCGACGCGAGGGGAGAAATTGTTTGCGTCGACTTTCCAGATCCTTTTTGATCTTTCGAAA
>CAZIPZ010000063.1:0-298 GCA_964541075.1 uncultured Solibacteraceae bacterium
TACTGAGAATGCAGCGCCGCAGGACAGAATGTCTTTGTTTCCCGACTTAAAGCACATTTCTTTGGGATCTTCTAGCTCAGGGGGAGGGCGGATGGAATTGCCGGTCCCGGTGGACACGGACCGAAACCACAGGTGATTTCCAGAGTTTTCCGCACATTCTTTCGATATGCACCCCGGTGGAGCGCCCACGGGGAGACACGCAGGCATCGCCGGGTTCCAGGACAACACGATCGGCTCCAGGCATTGACATTACGCGCTGACGTTTCACTTTTCGAGTGGGTTAAAATCTTGCGGTGCA
>CAZIPZ010000063.1:308-19524 GCA_964541075.1 uncultured Solibacteraceae bacterium
GATCTGTTGTGGACGTCTATGGTGCTGCTGGTGAGTATTTGGTTTGCCCAGACGGCCCAGACGGCCCAGGCGGCCCAGGCGCAGACGACCACAGCATCATTGCACGCCGAACTGGAGGCGCTTTTGCGCGTCCAACCGGAGTATCGCCTGTTGACTCAGGATGATGTCGGCTGGCAGGACAGCATGTATGTCGAGTTCACGCCGTACGATATCGCAGACACCAACGGCGACGGCATAAACGACATTGTGGCGATTCTAGTGAAAGAGAGAAGGGATCGGGCGGGGTTGTTGTTCAGCCTGGTCTGCCTCCAATCCGAGAACGGCGCCAAAGATCACAAAGCGGTCTGGATTACCAGAGACCAGGAAGAAGAAATCATGAGCGTCGATGCAGAAAAACGCGAGATCTTTCCGCTGGTATGCACCAACTGCAATTCCAACCGGTCGCTGCGCTGGACGGGATCGGAATACGATTGGGATGTGTATTTCGTCGGGGAGACGGCGTGCATCTCCGCGGGAGAGACGCTCGTGGAAAATCCTGCGGATCCCGAATCGCGCGGCCTGTCTGTTTCGAATACGATTGAAGCGCGGGTTATCGAGATCGGCCGGAGGGATGCTGGCCAGGATCGTTGGTTCCGCGTCCGTACTCTTGATGAAAAGAATCCTCGTGAAGGATGGATTCGAACGCGCAAAAGTCCGGATTCTCGATACTGCAATTGACGCTGCCGACCTTTTTAGACCTTTTTGACAGCCTCTGGACAACGATGGAGCCGAAGGTTCAAAATCTTCAGTGATGCTGGAAACAGAACGATTGCTGCTGCGACGTTGGAAGCCTGAAGATCGAGATCCATTTGCGGAAATGAATGCGGATCCGCGCGTAATGGAGTTTTTTCCGGGATGCCTCACCCGCGAGGAATCCGATCTCTTCATCGACAAAATCGAAAGTCATTTCGAAAACCGCGGATTCGGACTATTTGCGGCCGAACTAAAATCGGAATCGAAGTTTATCGGCTTTATTGGACTGCATGCGGCAACGTTCCAGGCTCATTTCACGCCGTGTGTGGAAATCGGCTGGCGCATTGCCGTGCCGTATTGGAACAAAGGTCTGGCAACCGAGGGATCGCGCGCCGTGCTTCGATTCGGATTCGAACATCTGGGGCTCAACGAGATCGTGTCGTTCACCGTCCCCCACAACACGCCCTCGCGTCACCTCATGGAGCGCTTGGGTATGACGCGCAACCCGGCGGACGATTTCGACCATCCGCGGCTGCCCGAAGGTCATCCCTTGCGCAGACACGTCCTATACCGGCTGCGCAATCCTCAAAAAACTGCACCACCGCGCGGCTAATCGCGTTGTTGAGACAATCTTTCGATATCGGCGCGCGCTGACCTCAATGAAGGGTCGAGCCAGACAGCGCGTCGATAGGTTTCCAGCGCTGCCCCGGCGTCATCGAGTCCTTCCTGAATTCTCGCCTTGAGAACCAGGAGGTGGGAATCCGCCACCGTACGTTCGGCCTGCTGCACTTCTTCCAAAGCTTCCGAAAATTGCTCGTCGACGTAGTAGGCGCGCGCCAGCGCATAATGCAATCGCCCATCAGCTGGGGCGTACGACAAACCGTCGCGAAAACTTTGTTCCGCGCTTTCGTACGCGCCGCGCCTTTCCTGACGCATTCCCTGTGCAAGGAGATGTTCAGCCGTTGCACGGCGCGCAATCCCAAGGCTCACAAACCAGGCGCCGCTCACAATAAAAACGCCGGCAAGAGCCCCAAACGCAACGCGCCGGCCGGAGATTGGCGTCGTATTCTCATGGACCGCTCCGAGTTTGGGAGACATCAAAAGGTGAGGCAGTCCCAACAGCGTGAAAAGCAGAATCAGCGTGGGAGGAATGGCAAGCTGAAAGTTGAATAGCGAATCTACAACGATGGCTGTGACGCCTCCAATGCTTGCCGCCAGCCACAGGCGTTCGGTGGGTGACGCCCGCAGCAGATCTTTCCTCACTTTGCTCCAATACACCCAGAGGAGCCAGACCATGGCGATGAAGCCCATGACGCCAGCCTCGAGGAGGATCTGCAGTGGATCATTGTGGAGCCGGCGTGTATAGGTCCAATATCCGGCGTAATCGGGATTTGCGCTCAGGAATTCGGCCTGAAGGTCGGGAAAGCGGAGTTGAAACGTTCCCCAGCCGTTCCCCCAAAATGGATGTTCCAGGAACATCGGCCAGCTTGCACGCCACATGTACGCACGGCCTTCAAATCGCTCCAACAAAACTTGCAAAGGTTGAACGACGCTCTGAGACAACGCAATCGGAAACACGGAGATCAGGCCGGCGTTAAGCATCTCCGGACTCGCCGACGGTTCTGCCGCTTCATCAACTGGCGTTTTTCGAACCCAGTAGCGCCGGACCACAAAGAGTCCGACAGCGAGCCCCAGCCATGCGCCGCGCGACCGAGCCCCGAGGATCGCCGCAAAAATAACAAAGACGACGATCGCCGCAAGCATTTTCAAGGCAGGCTTTCTCTGATCCGCGAGCAAAGGAATCGCCAGGAATATGGCGCCAATGAGGTATCCGGCAACGAAGTTTGGATTTCCGAATGTGGAATAGAGGCGCATCGACGGCCGTGTTGTTCCCGCGGACACACTGAAACCCATAAGGGACATCGGGTCTTGCCCCGCCCACTGCAACACGGCGACAGCCGCTGCAAGCCCTGCGGCGATTGTGACGAGGATAGCGATCCAGCGCACCCGAGATGGTCCGCCGGAACCGGAAATGATCAGCAGCAACCACAACGGGCCGCAGAGAAAGTATTCGGCTTCAATCAAACTGAAGTCCGGCGCCGGACTCGTCAGGCACGACGCCAGAACCGCCAAACCCAGGAACGCTAGAGGCGCTTCATAACCCGAGTTGAACGATCTTCGGCGCCAGCCGAAAACAATACTCAGCAGAAGTCCGACCAGGCCCAACAACACGATAAATTTGGTGAGAACGACTTTGGGATATGTAAATTGATCCGAAAAACCAGGATGGAAAACCAGAGGAGTGATCAGCAGGAGGCCGGTCTCGAGCAGCCCGAAGGCTGCTCGTCCGATTGCGCCGGCTCGAGGAACTGGCATAAGGCCAAGACTACTTTCCGAGTTTGCGCTTGAGTTCCTTCACAAGACGTTCAGCTTCCTGTCCCGATGGCATGAAGTTGTAGATTTTGCCGTCGGCGACGATGCGGAACATCATGGCCTGGCCCATCATCATTAGAGGCTCGATGGATTTGATTGAAGATGCGGATTGGTCGACGAGCGTCTTGTCCTGAACCGAATACTTCACAGACGTGGACGACACCATGAGCTTGCAAGGATCCTGTCCGGCTTTCGTCATGGTCTCGCTAAACTTCGTCATGAGGTCCGCCATCTCCATCTCGCCTTCGCCCAGCAAGCAGGCTTTGTAGGCGCGAGGCAGCTTTGAATCTTCGGATACGCCGAAACCGGCAGTCATTAGCGTGACTTCGGGCGAGCCTTCGTCGGAAGGCATCGTATCCGCGGCTGCTGCTACCGAGATTTTGCATTTCTTCTCTTCGGCATCTTCGGAGACCTCGATCGCCAAGGTTGCGCGCGTCGCGCTTTCCACACGGAAGTCTCGCGGCTTGTAGTTAACGCCAGAGCCGCATTCCATCATGAACGTCATGCCCTTCGCTAAGTTTGTTCCGGTAAAAACCACATCGCCTTCCCATCCGGGCGGAACGGAGTCGGGTTCAACTGAGGTGATTTCCGGAACGGGCCCCTTCGGCTTCTTTGCCTTGTCGGCTGCGGGCTGCGACTTTGCGTCGGATTTCTTGTCTTCTTTGTCGTCTCCCTTGAGGATCTTGGGAATCTTTGGAAGCTTGATGCCAAATTGAGCCTGGGCTTCCTCCGGCGTTTCAAAAGTCATCACTCCGACGAACACGAACAGCAAGCACAAGCCAAAAAGCGGCCGGACCAAACTACGAAATCGAGACATACTCCCTCCCATGGGATGCTCCTGCACTCCATTTGGTTAAAGTTAAAATCGCTTCAAATCGCCAGCAGAATACTTGCTGGATGCCGACGCCAGCAAACAAATTGATCCGCGCTATCGGCCCATCGGATTTTCTTTTTTCAGTCCTGCAGGGATCTGCCATGTGCTTGCCGGAAAGCTTTCACGCCGGAATTCTTTGATCTCGGCGGTGGAGACTACTTTTCCGGCGGCATAAGTGATCCTGCGTATGGGCACGCCTGCATAACCTTGTTCCCCTGATCCATAGACCATCACCTGATCGGCGATCTGAGGGAAAATGGTGCGCAGGAACTCGGCAAGTTGCCTGGTGACTTCAAAGTCTTCTGCGGTCAATCCAAACTCCTTAGGATCGACGGCGCAGATTTCGGTAGTTTTGTCTTGTCCACGATAGCCTTCGTACTTGGTGCACGCCCACTGTCCCACCTTGTCGGAGCCCGTCTGCTTGTACTGCACGCGAGTTTGGCCCGCCGCACCCGGAAAGGGCCCCCGGCCGCGCATCATACCCTCCATCATCGCGCGTTCCTGTGGAGACATTTTCTTCATCTGCTCTTCCATCTCCGCCATTTGCTGTCTCATCTTCTGGCTCATGGCGCCGTCGATCTCGATGTATGTCTTTTTGTTGAGGTCGACCGACCGGGCGACCTTCGCGTCGCCGTCGAAAATGAAAACGCCATTGTCGCCCGAAGAATGGGTTTCCGCCCGCATGTGGGTTTTGTCCATTTGGATCTGGTGAGTGTAGGTGTTTGCGCCGCGCGTCTCTTGTTCAACAAACAGCACTCCTTGCGCCTGGACGCTTCCGGCCGCAAGAAAGAGGGCCAAGAAACTAATTGTGCAGATTCCTCTCACGTTTGCTCTCCTGGGTCGCTGAATTCAGTCACTGCGATGAAAATGAATATTGAGGCATGGATGGCCTGGAGTAAAGGAATTCGGACAGGAATAAAAGGGACACGGAAACACGGTTCCCCGTGGTTCCCGCGCTCTAACTTAATCGCTCGACCTCGTTTTGAAGTTCCGCAATCGGGACGGCCAAATGCGCGTTCGCGACCGGCAAATTGTTGCGCTGACCCCAAGCCTTCCGATGTGTGGAGCCTGCTTGAATAAGGTTTTTCAGGAAGCTCATCCGACGGTCCTTCGGGGCGACCCGACTGCCGAAGCGATGCCAGTGAGTGTATCACCAGTTGAAGCCCGGAACCGGCCCGCGCCAGCGCAGTTCATCGATGTTGTTAAAGACCGGGACGTCTTTGCGGAGCGTCGCAAGAGTCCTAAAGAGGAGCGCGTCGCTCCAGAAGGAAAACAGGGTCCCGGCAAGAAGCCGCGCGTTGCGAATTGAAGACGCCCAGTTCTTCCAATCCTTTGGAATGTCCTCCAGATGCGGATAGCTGGAAAGGACGGAGGCCGCCGCTTTCTTTCCCCAGTTGGGTATGCCCGGAAATCCGTCGGCGCTATCGCCAACGAGCGCAAGGTAATCCGGAATGGACTTCGGCCCGACACCGTATTTGGCGATGACAGCATCTTCATCCCGAGTGATATTGCTGCGCCGGTCAAGCTGCACGACTCGCGTTCCCGAGACGCATTGTGCGAGATCCTTGTCGGGCGTGCAAATGATCACGCGATCGACGCGGTCGTCCATTGATGCTTTGAACGCCGCCGAAGCAAGCGCATCATCAGCCTCAAACTCCACCATGGCCCAAACCGTGACACCCATGGCTTCCAATGCGTCTTCCAGAATCGGAAATTGAGAATACAGCTCCGGCGGAATGCCTTCACCGGTTTTGTATCCGGCATACAGATCGTTTCTGAAGGATTCAATGACGTGATCGGTCGCTACCCCTAGGTGCGTTGCTCCACCATCGATCATGGACCGAACGGACCGCAGAACGCCGCGAACGGCGCCGACTTCCCGGCCCTTATCGTCTATGGATGACGGTACGGCAAAGAAGTGCCGAAACAATTCGTACGTTCCGTCGATCAAATAAACATCCACGCGAGGATTCTAGCCGGACGAAGGCGGTCCGCGCTGCGTGATAGTATGAGTTGATGGAAAAGGCGAGTCAGCACCACTGGACATTGGGTTTCGGACTCGCTTTGCTGGTCGCCCTGCTCTGGGGAGTCCTGCCGATCGCACTGAAAGTCATGCTGGTGAGTCTCGATGCGTGGACCATTACATGGACCCGCTTTGCCGGCGCGATGATATTTCTGGGATTGTGGCTTGCTCGGCGCAGACAATTGCCTCTCCGAGAACTTTATTCCCTGGAAATCTGGAAATGGCTTATTCCTGGCATGCTCGGGCTGACAGGCAACTACATCCTTTATTTACTCGGCCTTCACTACACGTCGCCCATCGTCGCCCAAACGGTGATTCAACTCTCACCCCTGCTCCTGCTGCTGCTGGGCGTTTCATTTTTCCACGAGCGCTTTTCTACGCTCCAATGGCTTGGGTTTGGAACGCTGGTGGGAGGACTTCTCATCTTCTTTAATCGCCGGCTTCCGGAACTGCTCGCTCCCACTCAGGGCTGGGCCCTCGGAATTGTCGTGCTCGTCATCAGCGCGGCATCCTGGGCCATTTACGGAGTAAGTCAAAAGAAGTTATCCCGGCATCTCACGTCGGCTCAGATTCTGTTCGTTATTTACGTCGGTGCGACAGTGCTCTTATCGCCGAAGGCCGCGCCTAGTTCTCTTTCCAGATTGACGTTCACCGGCTGGATGACAATGGGGTTCTGCATTCTAAACACGATCGTCGCATATGGGGCGTTCGCCGTGGCGCTGAATGTTTGGGAAGTCTCGCGAGTGAGCTCGGTTCTGGCTACTGCGCCGCTCTTTACGCTGATTGCTTCGGCAGTTGCTTCGAACGCAGCCGTGGGTTGGATTCAGCCGGAATCGGTGACGGCCTTGAGCGTTATCGGAGCCCTTTCCGTGGTGGCCGGCAGTGCGATTAGCGCGCTCGGGAATCGCCCGATCCGACGGATCGATGGAGCTCGCGCGATGACGACCCCGTCGCTGGTGAAGTCCGGCGGAAAATAGGTGCCGGCGCCAAGACGGTCTCCCACTCCGGTTGACTTGATGCGCCTGCGCTCGGCATTACGCGGCGCGGCCGATCCCGCAAAAGCTCCACAGATGCAGGCATACATGAAATCGTCCATGCCGTACCACGGCGTGCCCGCTCCGTTATTCAAACAGGTCGTTCGAAAAATCTTCGCGGATGCCGAATTCAGGAGTGCACGAGAGTGGGAGGCCTCGGTCCTGAACGTATGGCGCGGAGCGAAGTTTCGCGAAGAGCGATATGCGGCAGTGGAACTGTGCATGCTTCGCAAGGCAGAACCTTTTCAGACGCCGAAAACGCTCTGCATGTATGAAGAGATCATCGTGACCGGGGCGTGGTGGGACATCGTCGATACTATGGCGTCGAACGCCGTGGGAAAACTCCTTCGCCGCTTTCCTAAAGAAATCAGCAAGCAGATGCATAAGTGGAGCCGGTCGGAAAACATCTGGAAGAGGCGAACGTCCATCCTCTGTCAACTGAAGTTCAAAGCGGACACAGACCTTACCCTTCTTTATGGCTGCATCGAGCCGTCTCTCGATTCCCGCGAGTTCTTTTTGCGCAAGGCGATCGGATGGGCGCTGCGCCAGTACGCATGGACGGATCCGGACGAAATTCGGCGGTATGTCCGCGCAAACGCAGACAAGCTAAGCCCGCTGAGCAAGAGGGAGGCGTTGAAGAACGTCGGAAGCCGGAAATGACATCAGCGGACACCAAGCTTACGGTCGTCACTCGAACTATAGTTTTGACAAAGCGTCCTCCAGAAGCTCCCTACCTCGATCTAGTACGGCCGCCCGCCACTCCTCATCATGCGGACAAAACCTTTCCTTTAAAATGTGTTTTGTTGGATGGTCGGGCGCACCCGAGCCGAAATGACGCCAGCGGTTCTCTTCTCTCAAGGCGTGTAAAACCCTTATCGGACTGTACGTGCCGAATTCCTGCGTGACCGAAAAGATCACGCTGTTCGGAGCAACTTTGGGATACATCCATTCGATCGGCCCTCGGACAGTGTAGCCCGCACTTCTTTGAGCATTCGGAGGGACGACGCGATTCCCAAACATCGCTCGAACCTTGTCGTAGTCCTTTTGCTGAACCATAAGGATGTTTTTGCCATATTCGCCAATGCCAGTGTGGACATCAATCGTAATGAGGCGGCGCACTGAAGCAAGCCGCGACGCAAGAAAAGCCTGATACTTTTCTCCGGACTGCTGCTGGTTCCTCCCACCGAAGAACAATCCTTTTGGATACTCATATTGACCACAAAGGACTGCGGCTTTAAGCGCCGGCATCCCGTATCGGAGCGCGAACCATCCAGCTTGAAGCGCGTAGAAGTCGTGGCTCGGAGGGGTTTGAGGGTTGAGAAACGAATCGAGCCGTGCGTAGGCAGGCGGTGCGCCGGAAAAGGGCTCATCGCCGAGGAAATTGCGGTTTAAGTCGACGTTGTTCTCGTTGGTGCGGCAGAGCCACGCCATTCCGTAAGGATTGAGCACATGAACGAGAATCAGGGCGCCATCTGGCGGAAGCGCCGGAACATTGGCGATGAGCTGAAGCTGGATCGCCGAGCCGGCGAAACCTTCAACGCCGTGCAATCCCGATGAATGCACCAGAACGCGTTGCGGCTGCGCGGCGCCGAACCAGGCGACGTCGATGCTGAGTTCCTCGCGATTCGGCCCTTTTGCATCCAGCGGAATCTCGGTCGGACGCCCGCCGGCGGCCGCGGCCCTTTCTCGGAATCGCTGCCTTGCGGTGAAGTACTCAGGTGAGAAAAATCGCTGTGACAGATTCATCAGTGAGGTGGCTCGACCATGATGGCGCCTTCAAGAGGATAATCCAGGTTCTCGGAGGTAATCGAAGGAGACCTTCAGCCCAGGCGCTCGGAAAGTGATGAGCGCCTGGGCATCAATCCGAGGTTGCTCCGATGAGCTAAAGCCTCGGGCAAAAACTTGCCGCCAGTTGGCCGGCTCAAGCGGCCTTGGGCTTGGCTTCCAGGGGGTAACCGGCTGCCTTCCAGGCGTCGAAGCCGCCGCGCAAGGCATAAGCTCGGTAGCCGTTGTCTCGAAGAATTTGCGCCACACGGGCGCTTGATGCTTCCGCCGGTCAGGTGCAGTACGCAATCACGGTCGCGCCCTGGGAAATCTTGTCCAGGTAGTCTTCGACGGCGTCCGCCGGCGCTCGAATCGCACCGGGAAGATGCTCGTCTGAGGCCGCCCAGGCTTTCGGGTTGCGCGTGTCGAGGAACACAACCCGTTCTCCCGCCATCAGTTTCGCACACGCTTCAGGCGAAATCCGGATATCTTCCATGTCGCCTCCTTGTGGGGTTGCTTCTTCAATGATTGATGGCATTTCGAAAGCCAACCACAAGTGGAAGAGCAGCAGTTTTCACAATGACCATAGCGAGACGCGTCTACTAAGATATCGCCTAAACCTTCGAAATCAGGAGAATTGGCCTCCAACGTGGAAAAACAACTGACACAGTTCCTTTCAGCCGTGATTGGCCCCTTGCTCACGCTCGGCTGCACCGCGGGCGTCGTGAGATATTTCTCCATCCGTGGTGAGTCCGGCAACGCCATCGGTGCGGCGCTGGCGGCGGCCGTCCTTTTCGGCATGTCTCACGCGATCGAAACGTTGCCCAAGAAATCCCGAGCGTGGCGAAAACGGTTCGACAAACGAGCCGCATTTGAAGGCATGTGGCTGCAGATCCATGACGACGAACCGTCACGAGTCGCCGTATTTTCATTTCTTTATGACAAAGATGATGACGCTTATAAAGCCCGCGGCGACGCTTTCGACTCCCTCCATGAACACCTGGCCCACTGGGAGTCCACGCAGGTGTTTTTCACCAGCGACATGGAGGAGGTGAGTTACCTCTGGAAAGGCACGACGTATGAGAACAAAAAAACCGAGGACCGGGAAGGAACAACGACCATGACGGTCGATAGGGCCGAACGTTCCGCCGAACCGGTTTCAGGGTCAGGAAAAGTGCTTCACCTCATGGAGGCGCGCGCGCTCAACTTCAGGCTCAAACGCGTGACCCAGCAGTACATCAAAGGAATTGGAAAAGGTTTTGAGACTGGCGACCTTCATGATTATGAACGGAGGAAGGAGTTGGCGGCCGCTTACTTCACGAAGAAAGGTGGCTAGGCGAGTTGAGCAGGAGCATGAGCGTGAGAACATGAGAAGGAGATACTCGCCAAAACCGCCGAAGAGTCTAGCAGGATGAAACGGCAAGATCAGCAACTTCTTGTGAAACCCTTTCGGGACATGGATCGCAGCCCTACCGGTCCAGCACCCTGAGCTCCCGATTTCTTCTACCTTCGGTGACGCGTCATTAACGCAAAAACCGCAATGGCAGCCCACACCACATTCAGAATGGCGGAGGGAAAAGCCTGGTGGTAAATTGAATTCGCGGCGATCGCCGCCGAACCTGTGATGTTGAGGAGCAGATAAAGCTTCGAATCGGCGGCCAGGCGGCCGTTCGAACTCAGACCAAACGCCGCCAGCAAAAGCCCGGCGCCCACAAATCCCACATAGTCGCTAATCGATAAAGTCGGCATTGGACGGCGCCATTCGGTTCGAATGGTCCGGACATCTTAATCTGAATTTGAGGTGAGAGTTGTGAGGTTTTGAAACCCGATCACCGCAAGTAACTAGCGCCCCGAGTCGGCGTGCACGACCCGAAAATTCAAACAGACGCCTCCTGGGTTGGAATCCGTCGTCTTCCTGATGAACGCGCTGACGGCTTGATGAAGTCTCCACCGATATTTGTCGCAATCCGGATAGAACTTCACCAACTCGGCATAACCACGAATGACGGTGATCTGATCAATGAGAATACGGTCCCTGCGGTGGCGATCGACTGAGGCGGTTAAGTCCAATACTTCTTTGATTGACGGCGTCCCTGCCATATATCTCCTTCTCCTTTTGCTTTTGTTACATCTACTGTCACGGCAGGAATCGTTCCACTAATGCAACTCCTTAGAATGCCTCCTTTATGTTATTGATTTATAAAGATATAACACTTTAGCCCAGACGCGCCCGCATTTCTCGCTTTCTATCAAGTTTGTGGAATTTCCTTTGATCACGCTGCTCGACGACCGAGTGCGCGGACAATACGTTCTGCCGCCAGATATCCCGTGTCGATGGCGCCGTGGACCGTTCCATGTTCGCCATTCGTGTTGGCTGCTTCGCCCGCAAAGAACAAAGTGTTTCGCACGGGAGCGGCGAGTTGCAGCCGCGCGTCGAAGGCGTAAACAGGAGTGTAGCTATAGGCGCCCAATGAAAATGGATCACGGGACCAGTCGTGGAATTCCCAATGCTGCACTCTGCGCGCCAGCTTGTTGGCATCCACTCTTAAAAGAGAGGCAAGCGACCGCACGGCTTCGTTGAATACCTCTTTGGCTGGATGGCGGAGGAGTGCTTCCGCTTTGGGTCCTCCCGCCCAGGCCGCAATCACGTTCGGATCGTCGGGCGCCGTGGTCCACCAGGTTGTGAACGCGGAGTCCGGAGAGTAGAGGAGAGACAGGCCAGGGAACGTCCCTTCCCAGACTGCTTCGGCGAACCGGAGCATCACTCGAACGACGTTCCCCATGCGAAGCCGGCGTGCGACATTCTTTTTCTCCGGCAATTCCGGATCAAAGGTAATGGAGTCCAGCAGCGTAATTGGAACAGTAAGCAATATTGCGGAAGCTTGAAGGGCTCTCCCTGAATCCGGCGCGGTTTCGATGCGAACGCGGCCGGACTTCCACCATACGCGATTCACACGAGTATTGAGCCGCAGGTCGCCGTCGAAGGATTTGAAGAGGCCTCGAATAAGGCCGTCGTATCCGTCACGAATACGAAACAGAGATTCGCCATTTCTTTCGGAAGCCTCATTTTCGATGACCAGAGAGCGGACACTGACCTCCGCCGGCGGGGCGGCGTGAAATCCCTGGACGTATGCCGTCGCAAATACTTTCTCTCGTTGGCTCAGGTTCGTTCTTTCCATAAAGGCCGCAAAACTCTGCTCCCGCGAGAACGACTGCTTCATCTTTTGAGCGACCATCTTCCAAACTTTCATGAAATCTTCAGGCCGCTCGACGCCCGCAGGTGTGTACAGCCACTGCTTCCCTTGAATCTCACGCACGTCCAGCCCAAGCTTCTGGACAAGTTTGCAGAGCCTCGCCGGGCGGCCATGAATGAATTCCGCACCCAATTCCATGGGCGAGCGGCGCGAAAACGTGGGTGGGCAGAAGTCGTGGCGAGAGGTTGGGGATGACTTGGAGCTCGATGAGGCGTTTCCGCTGGGAAATACGATTCCGTCACCGTGTAGGGTGAGGATCCTTCCACCAATCCGGCTACGCGCCTCAATTATGATGACGCTTAGGCCGGATTCACGAAGTCTGGATGCGGCCGCCAACCCGGCAGCGCCGGCGCCAACCACGATCACGTCAGTGTTTCCGCTTCCCACAGACCCGCTCCCAGAATCATCCCAAGCAAATGCGATTCCGCGGCATGGATACTGCTTGGCGCAATGTAAGACTTATCCGACAACAATTCCCGTTTTAGTCTGGTGTGCAAGGTAGGGCATGGTGCGTATATGCTGTTGCGGAGGGGTGAGCGACGAATGGTTTTGCTGGACCGCGGACTGATTATGGAAGCCCATCGGCTGATTGATGCCGGACACTCGAATCGTTTGACGATGCTTGTGTTCCTCTACCAGGAGTCCGTGTCGTTACACAATGGTGGACATCCCCGTCACGTGCGGTACAACAGCCACTTCGAGGACCTTTTGCGCGAGTACGTCAATTTTCTGGTGACCTGGCGCGCATTATTATTCAGCCCAAACCGCAAAATGATTGCGGCGCCCTCGAACGAACCGATAAAGCACGCCCATCGAACGAGGGCAGCTTAACCACTCATTGATTGGCTTCAGCCTGCTGCATGAGATGGTGCGGGCGGGGCGCCCGCGCCATTCTCCGGCTCGTCTACTTCACTTTGAGCTGGTTGTTCACTCTTCGAACGCCGTCTGTTTCCTTGGCCAACCGCTCCGCTTCTGCCTTCTCCGCCATCGTGTCCACGGTCCCTCGTAGCGTAACGACGTTGTTGGTTACATCGACATTGATTGAATGCGCCGGTGTATCGCCGTCGCCGATCAACTTCGTCGTGATCTTGGCGTGAATCCATGCGTCATCGATCGAGTCGCCGACCTTGTCGCCAAGTCCTTCGGCTTTTTGGCGCTGCTCACGAGCATTATTCTCCGTGTACTGGCTGCGGGGGATCTCTCGCGGCTCGACGCTAATTTCGTTCTTCACGATAAGGCCAGGATGCGCCTGACGGGCGAGCTCGGCCGCAGAATCCTTTTGGGCCTGAGACTCGACGGTTCCGGACAACGTGACCATATTTTGATCAGCATCCGCATCGATTGACACCTCCGAGAGCACCAGTCTCGGGTCTGTGCGCATTTGGCTTTCAACTTGCCGCTCGAGATCGTTATCCGTCAGGACAGGTTCACCAGCTGCTTGCGTCGTCGGTTCTTCCCTCGCGCAACCGAATTGCATTGAAACGGCCAGCAACAGGCTCAGAATCAGGAAATTTCTCATCGCTCCTCCGTAGGGTAATCCCCAACTAAACGGCGTAAAGCCACGTGCTTCGCATTGGGCCGATTTTTTCGGGATTCCTTAAATTGAAGGTGCAATCACCTTGCCAACGGCCCACGAGCACGGTAAGGGCCGCTTTGGCGTCCGGCATCATTTCAAACCCATAGCGATGGGAATCATCATCGACAGCAGCAAACCAACAAGGATCCATTTGAGAAGGCTTGAGATGCCTGGTGAGTACTGGATCATTGTGCGAGTCAACTTTCCCGCCATAAACAGCTCCTCTAAAATTTCGACGCTCCATCGAATGGATCGTCATCTATCGGATCCGCTCCTACACAACTTTCAGATATGCACGGGCGCCGCCACCGGTAGCCCCGTCTCAAACTTTTCTTTGACCTTCGATCCTGGGAGGTCTCTAGTAGCATCCCCTACCCCCGCAGGGCGGGGACGGATTTGACCAGCGTCTTCCGCCCTTTTCAAACATTCACCCGTTTTCTCAGTGCGCCCTGAACTAAAATCCGTTATTCGAACAACTATGCGGAGAACACCATGAAAGCCGAAGACCTGCGGTCCTTGCAAACACCGCTCAAAGAAAAATACAAACAAGAACCTGAAGCCGCATTCATTACGCTCAGAGCAAGCGGCAGTCTTGGAGAGGGACTCACGTGCCGCGTCGAAACAGGAAAAGCGGTGGTGAAAGCTGGACTACATCCCGCCACTGGAGGTGATGGGCTGAGCGCGTGCTCGGGAGACATGCTCCTCGAGGCCCTCGCCGCCTGCGCCGGCGTTACGCTCAGCGCAGTCTCGACCGCGCTAGGAATCAACATCCGCAAGGGTTCCGTTGACGCCGAGGGCGATCTCGATTTCCGAGGAACGCTAGGCGTGGCTAAGGAAGTTCCGGTAGGATTCCAAAGTATCCGTCTGCGTTTCAATCTGGATACGGACGCTTCGGAAGAACAACTGTCTAATCTCCTGCGCCTCACGGAGCGCTATTGCGTCGTATTTCAGACGCTGCGCCGTTCGCCGGAGATCCAGATGACGGCGACCAGAACATAGCTTTTGCGGTCGTCAATCTCAAAACTGCCCGCATTGTACATTTGGCGCAAGATCGGTGCGGTTGACACTTCGCGAATAAGCGGTATTAAATGGCCGAAGACAATAATGAGCTACATGAAGAGTTGGATATTCGTTCTTGCGTTGATCCTTTCGGCGCCGATGGGACTTGCCGCACAGAGTCCCACCGGTGACGCCGGGCGACAAAAACCCGAAGACCTTGTCCACGAATGGTTCAAACGATGGAATGCGTTGGATGGCTCTCCCGAGTCCGTGAATAAGCTTCTCGAGCTATACCATCCGGATGCCGTTCAGCTCATGGGCCCCAGAGACGGTCAGATCGGCCCCGCGCTGTATGAAGGACAGCGCGTCATCAGAACCATGGCAGAGCAGCTTTCGGCCGAGTACAGCCGCTTGGCCTATTATGTTAAAGCCCGGACAATACAGGAAAAAACAGCCGAACTGATGTACACCACGGCCATGCCGTGGGGCGGCAGCGCCGTCGCGGTGGAATTTGGTGCATCCTATGATATGCGCGACACAGGAAAGCGGTTCATGGTTTCCGGCGCGGCATTTTTTGAGTTCCTGGACGGTAGGATTTCGAGATTGCGGCTTTATCATGCGGCCGGCGAAACCCTCGAAGTAAAGCCTCCCTTCACAGCGGGTTGCGGCAACTGACACCCCTTCCTGCCCGGCTTGTTCAAGCCATGAAAAGATTTCATAACAGGGGACTTTTGATATCATGGTCCGCGTAGAACCCGCCATCGGACAGGCGCCTACGCACCCTGGACGCAGGGGAGACTTTCGAGATGAATAGAAAGAGGATCCGATCCGCCGTCCTTATAAGTGTGTTGCTGGGTTTGGTCGCTTCCCTTTTCGGACAAAGTACGATCTCCCAGCAAAAGACCACCAGGCCCGCTCCTTCTGCGAGGATGGATCAGTTCGAAAACGCCCATAAAGGAATGCTTTCTACGCAACCGGACCCGGCGAACGAAGCCGCTCGTCTGACCGAGGCTGTTGCGAAGGCATTGCCTGCCGGTCAGTCTTCTGCGACGCCGATTCCCAGACGCAACCTCATCGACGAATACATTTTCGGACGGATCGAACGCGACCGCATCCCTCACGCGGGCCTAAGCACGGACGAGGAGTTCATCCGCCGCGCTTACTTGGATGCAACAGGCTTGTTGCCCACTCCTCAAGCCGTTCGGGAATTCACACTGGACAAACGCGCCGACAAACGAGACAGGCTGGTCGATTCACTGATCGGGACGGAAAAGTTCGCGGAACAATGGGCGTGGTTCTTTGGAGATCTGTTCCGCCTGATGGCGTATGCCGGAGGGTCGAAAAACGCTTTCCAGTATTGGAACAAGCTTTGGCTGCAAGTTGATCGGCCGTATAACGAAGTCGTTATCGACCTGCTCTCTGGCTCATCAAAGAGTCACAGTTCGGTTCCTCAACTCGCCTTTCTGGGGCGAATTCTTCGAAACAGCGGCTTGAAGAACCGCGATCTGACGGATCCCGGAAACTACGCCGCCCTCACGAACAGGCTGGATGCACTGGACGAGATGAACACCGAGGTTTCGCGAATTTTTCTGGGGGTCAACATCGATTGCATCTCCTGCCACGACGGCGCGGGCCACCTGGAAACCTTGAATCTTTATCTATCCGAACGCACGCGCAAGCAATTCTCCGAGCAGGCGGCGTTCTTTGGAACTCTCCGCACCATCGGGACATACAACATCGGAAATTCCGACAGCATTATGGATGACGATGCGAAGGGCTACGACACCGGCAACGATGCGCCGTTCTTCACCAACAGCGAGAGCAGGTTTCCCCGCACGGGCGAAACTTTCCAGCCCGCTTTCATGCTGACCGGAGAGCGTCCGAAACCTGGCGTGAACCTTCGGGAAGAATTTGGACGAATCCTTACCGCTGATCCTCAATTCGCGAGAGCGACGGTCAATCTCTTCTGGGGCAAACTGATGACGGTGGGTTTCGTCGAACCGTGGGACGGGTTTGATCTGGCCCGCATCGATCCAAAGAAGCCGCCTCCGGCGCCATGGACGATTCAGCCGACGTATCCGGAGTTGATGGACGCTCTGGCGGCGGATTTCCGCAGCCACAATTTCAGCGTTCATCACTTGATCAAAAGCATCATGAAATCCAGCGCGTATCAACTCTCTGCGATATTCCCGGGAGAATGGAAGGATTCCTACACTCCGTATTACGCGCGAAAGTATGTGCGGGTCATGACGGGCCCCGAGGTTGTGGACACGATCGCTCAGGCGACGGGCCGCCCCTACAAATTCGCGTTCAACGGAATCGAGGTCGAGCGCATAAAACAATTGACGGATCTCGCGGACGTTCCTGGCGTACAGAAAGGCGGCGGCAGAGGAGGCGCCACAAGTGAAGGCGCCGACATCGGAAGCATCATGAATAGTTTCTTTGAAAACAATCGGGAAGCGGCGCCACCGATCGGCAACAAACCAACCACGCTTCAGGCCATGCTGATGATGAGTTCAAGTCTGGTAAATGACCGCGTACTGGCTGAAGCCGGAAGCCGGATCTATCGCCTGATGACCGCCGGACGTACGGATGACGAAATCATTGATGAATTGTATCTCTCTTCTCTATCGCGCCAGCCGAGCGCCGCGGAAAAGAAGTACGTTCTGGAAACGTTCCCTTTCAAGACGGATCGAAAACGCGCGGCACAGAACTTGCAATGGGTGCTGTTGAACAGCGTCGAGTTCATATTGAACCATTGAGCCGGAAAGTTATCGCAGAATAATGGATCGCCGAATAAAAGATGTGCTGCCAAACCGAAGAAATATTCTGAAGTGGGGCGGCGCTGCGCTGGCTGGAACCTGCATTGACAGCGTGACATGGCCCTTGAACGTCAAGGCGGCTAATGCGGCGGCCGCTGCGAATCCGCGAGGAACCGCGCGCAATTGCATCTTCATTGAATTGGCAGGCGCCATCAGTCAGCCGGACTGTTGGGATTACAGGGAGCAATATCGCCAGCCCGCAGATCTCGATGTTGTGAAGGCGGGTTCCGACCTGTACCTCTCCAGAATGCTGTTCCCGAACTTGATCAGACACGCGGACAAGGTCGCCATCGTTCGATCGCTGCGGGCGCCCGAACTGGTTCACTTCAACGGCCAGTACCATACGCAAACAGGAAGGCCTCTCAATCCGGCGCTGGCGAAAGAGATTCCGGCGTACGGGTCCGTCATTGCTTATGAACTGGAGTCGCAGCGCCGCGAATCCGACACCTTTCCGACGTACATGACAACCTATCTGGCAGGAGGATTCGCGGGCTCCATCGGCGCGGGCTTTCTTCCCGCTCGATTCAGCGCCTTGGACCTGAATCCGACAACGGTGTTCGACACGTTTGGTGGAAGGCGCGAAGGCATGGACGCGCTTTTGGAAGAGCGCTGGTCACAGCTGGTCGGCCTGTCCAACTTGTCCGAAAGCGAACGCGGTTCGCTTGGGGGGAAGGCTTCCGATTTCAGGGCCTACTACCAGAACGCATTCAGAATTCTCAATGATCCGCGCTGGGCGGCGGTCTTCAAGGCTTCCGAGGAAGATCAGAAGCGTTATGGCGAAGATGAGTATGGAATGGGCCTCATACTCGCGAGAAATTTGATCGCCGCGGATGCCGGAACGCGTTTCGTGTACGTTTACGACGGCAATCGATGGGACCAGCATGCGCAGATCTTCGATCGCACTGTAAGGCCGAATCACTACGTCAACTGTTTGCGTTTCGATAAAGGTTTCGTGAGCTTGCTTGAAGACCTCTCGAAAATGCCGGGACACGCGCGCGGGAAGACCCTGCTGGATGAAACGCTGATCGTTGCGAAAAGCGAATTCGGACGGACTCCGCAAATCAATCCGGTCATGGGAAGACATCATTGGAGATTTGTTTATTCGGCTTTGTTCGCAGGAGGCGGAGTTAAAGGCGGCCGGATCATCGGCAAGACCGATGCGGAAGCCGGCTACTGCGTCGATGCGGGATGGAAACATCAGGAGCAGCCGTGGCAGGAGAATGTGACTGCGACGATATACTCCGCACTCGGCATCGATTGGAAGAAGACGATCGAAAACACACCTTCGCGCCGCGCCTACCACTACATCGAGACGATTCCCGCTATCGAATCGGAATACATCAGCGACGACGCGATCGACGAACTCTTCGTATGAGCAGAACAGGAATGGTGATGGCGGTTGCGGTTTTTCTTTTCGCCGGCTTGCTCGCTCACGCGGGAATACAGGCGACGCCGAACCAGGCATCGGCCGGTCCCGGCGCGCCCGACATGGCGCTGATACCCGCCGGCGACTTCTGGATGGGCCGCGTGACGATGTTTCTGTTCGACGAATTGAGCTGGACCGCTCGAGACCGCATCGATGACCAGCCTTCTCATCGCGTGAACCTGGGCGCCTTCTACATCGACAAATACGAAGTAACAAACCAGAACTACCTTCAGTTCGCCGAAGCATCCGGCCATCGCAAGCCATGGCATTGGCCCGGTG
>CAZIPZ010000064.1:0-6228 GCA_964541075.1 uncultured Solibacteraceae bacterium
TGGACTCTTTCGGTAGTTGTCGGATGAGAGAATTCCCTCCATCGTGTACACCGCGCAGATGGACTGGCCGTGATCATGAATCGGACTCCTCTGGCCCGGTCGCCAGCACAGCACCAGGCACTCGAAATCCTCCGTCTTGTAGACGAGATTTCGCGAGTAGGCGTTTTCAGTGAAATGAATGTACGGCTCAATTTCGGTGCGGGCAGGTTTTAGCTGAGAGAGGAACCTGCGGAGATCCGGCAACTTCATTGTGCTGGCGCTTCGCTTCAATTCATCGATGGCGCCGACGAGGGTCATATAAATAACTTAAGATTAAGGGGAATGGGTAATCAAGCCGAAAGCCAACGGCGCCTGCGGGTTGTTTCATGGAATATTGAAAAAGGAAAACGATGGTCTCTCATCGAGAAGTGCATTCAAGAGGATGCGATCAGAAGCGCGGACGTCCTTTGCCTCAATGAAGTCGATGAGGGCATGGCCAGGTCCGGCAACCGGCGAATCGCGTTCGAAATCGCCGATCGGCTTGGCATGACAGCAGTCTTCGGGGCTGCCTTCAAAGAATTGACCAAAGGAATTGGCGACGAGAAAAGTACGGAAGGCGAAAACACAACTGCGCTGCAAGGAAACGCGATCCTGTCGCGCATGGCGATACTGGAATCGAGAAACATGCCGTTGCCGATGTGTCACGACCCGTCATCTTCGGAGGAAAGGCGAATTGGCGGCCGTCAAGGTTTAGTAGTCCGTCTGGATTGCGGAAATGGGGCCGCACTGACCGTTGCAAACACCCATCTTGAAGTATTCACAACAATGGCATGCCGCGCGCGACAGATGCGAGCTCTTGTGGGCGAACTCGGTCAAGGTCCAGCGATCATCGCTGGAGACTTCAATACCAATACATTTGAGCGAGGCTCTGCGATAAGAGTCTTTCGTTCGCTGGTCTGGTTGATGGGCAGGACCGTCGAAGACCGGGTCATGTCGCCCTGGGTGCACGAACCGCTCTTCGATGTGTTGAAGCGAGCTGGATTTCAGTGGGAGCCGTTCAATGATCGCTTGTCCACGTGTTCCGTTGATCTCGCCTCATTGGAGGACAAGCGGTACGTTCCGGCATTCCTCCGTGATCGAATTCTGCGACGCCTGCAATCCCTGCCGCTAAGACTTGATTTCATTGCGTGTCGTGGGTTGCACGCCGCTTCACATGGACGAACCATCACCGATTTGCCTTTCCGTCCCAGCGATCACCTGCCGATTACCTGCGACATCCTTCTAGGAATGTGACGACTCGATAAGCGACGAATGCGCTGAAAGGGAGCCGTCCCATTGTGTAGTGGCCGCAGGGAAGCCATTCGAGTTCATAGGGAACTTCGCAGCGATCAAATTCCTCGTATGCTTGACGCGAAAGCGCCGGCGGAAACGAAAGGTCGTAGCGTCCCGAGAGAGCCAGAATGCGGCGATTCGTGCGCCGAAGGCGAGGGATGAACGGAAAAGGACTGATGGGCGACCAGAGCCGACGGAGATCCTCGAGTTCTATCGCTCCCTCCAAGGACTGACGAACATGCATTGTGGAGATGCCGCTCCATACAACATCCGCGAAGAACCCGGAAACGTGAATGAAGATCCCTACGGAAAAACGTTCGTCATGGGCAAAGGTGAGAAACCCAATACACGAACCGATGCTTGTTCCGACGATCCCTACGCGGCGGTGGCCGAGGCAGAAAAGCCAGTCGGCGGCGCGGCGCGAATCGAGGACAGCCTGTCGGGATGCCGCCAGAGTTCGTCCCACGTTCGGCGACACCATGTATTCCGACCGTTCCAAATGTGGAGGTTTTCTTTGGTGATGATATGGCAAGCTGAGTCTAAGGGCGCTTATGCCGGATCTCTGCAAAAGACGACACAGATCAACTTGTCCGTCCCACTTGCAATTCCATTGAGGTAGGACGACCACACCGAGCTCCCGCCCTCCATCGAAGAAGCGCCCCCACGTCGTGTTGTTTTCCGGATATGGCGTCGTTAGCGCGCTTGGAAATTTCACCAGATGACCGTCGAATTCATAACCGTCGCACCGATCATAGGAATAAAAACAAGGACTGTCGTCTAACGCTTGAGTAACGAAATCCCGGAAGGCCGCCGCCGGCGAACCGTTGGAAACGAGTCCTAAGTGCTCAAGTCCCCATTCGAACGGAAGCGGAACGCGGTTGTTGTCCCGGCTATATAAGGCGTGTTCCTGGCGCTCGATATAACTACGAAGCATCAAACTATTTGAGTCGGCATAGCTTTCAGGAGCGCCTCAGCAGGATGAATTGCCCGCCTCCCTGTTCCATGCTCGATCTGCTGTCGGCAGGAGATTCCCGGAGTCACTACAATTGCATTAGGATTGTTTTCCACGGCGGGAAACAGCCTGCGGCGCCCAATCGCAATGGAAGTGTCATAGTGTTCTTTTTCGTAACCGAAAGAGCCGGCCATGCCGCAGCATCCGGAATCGATTTCCTCCACCGGATATGCCAGAGCCAACGCTTCCCTCAAGTAACGCGGTCCAATGAGCGCTTTCTCGTGACAATGTCCATGAATAAGCGCTTTCGTGGATTGACGCTGAAAATCCATTTTCCAGCGGCCTGCTTCCTTTTCCTTAACGACGAATTCTTCGAACAAAAAGGATGACTTCGCAACGCGATGAACGTCGCGGCCGCTCAGCAAATCGATGTATTCATCTCGGAGCGTTAGGATGCAGCTTGGTTCGCACCCGACAATCGAGTAACCGTTTTCGACGAATCTGTGAAGCTGTCTGACGTTGTAATCCGCATTTTCCCGGGCTGAATCGACGATGCCTTTCGAAATCATCGGCCTGCCGCAGCACTTACGATCCGCCAGAGCAACTTCATAGCCTGCAGACTCCAACAGCAGGGTCGCCGCTTTGCCGATCTCCGGGTAGTTGAAGTTGATAAACGTGTCGTGGAACAAAACAACCTTGCCGGAAATGTTCGCAGAACCGGAGCGAGTGGTTGGCGAGCGCTTACTGAACCAGGAGTCGAAGGTCTCGGACGAAAACGACGGGAACTTCCGACGGGCGTCGATGCCAAGAAAGCGGTCCAAAACCCGTCGAACGCCAGAGTGACCCGCAATACGGTTTGCCACAGACGGCCACACCGAAGCGAATTGGCTCATTTGATGAATCAGCGCGAACAGTCGAGCGCGAAGAGGCACACCGTTAGCCTCGTTGTATTGGGCAAGAAACTCAAATTTCAGCTTTGCAAGGTCTACGTTGGACGGACATTCCGCTTTGCATCCCTTGCATTCGAGGCAGAGATCCATAACCTCCTGCATGTCGCGACCTGTGAATTCGCTTGCGGGAAGCTTTCCGGAAAGGACCTGACGCATCAGGTTGGCGCGTCCGCGGGTGGAATGTTTATCCTCGAGCGTCACCATGTACGACGGACACATGGTTCCTTCGTTCAGTTTGCGACAAACACCTGCCCCATTGCAGAGCTCGACTGCCGTGGCAAGTCCGCCCTCACGTGAAAAATCGTAATGGGTGTTCACATGGATCGTCCGATAATCGCCGCCATAGCGCAGATTTTCTGTCATGGGAGGCGCATCGACGATCTTCCCAGGATTCATTCGATGGTCGGGATCAAAAGCGGATTTCACATCGCGAAACGCTTTGTAGAGCTGATCGCCAAACAACTTCCTATTCAAATGGCTTCGTGCTAACCCGTCGCCATGCTCCCCGCTCATTCCGCCTCCAAATTCCATGACGAGGTCCGCAATTTCGTCGGTCATTTCTTTCATCACCTGAATGTCCCGAGGATCCTTCGTGTTGATGAGAGGCCGTATGTGCAGGCAGCCCACGCTAGCATGGCCGTAATAGCCTGCGCTCGTTCCGTATTTGTGGATGACGTCGCGGAATCGAACAAAAAACTCCGGCAACTTGGCGGGTTCCACGGCGCAATCTTCGATGAAGGCGATCGGTTTGCGATCACCTTTCATTCCTAAAAGCAGGCCGAGACCGGATTTTCGCACCTTCCAGATCTTGTTTTGTTCGATCGGATCAAAAGCGCGAACGTATGCGTATCCTGCACGATCTTTTTTGAGGGCGGTTTCCAATTCGTCCAGCTTTGATTTCAGCTGAGCCTGGTTTTCTCCGTAGAATTCTACAAGCAGAACGGCGCCCGGCTTTCCCTGAATGAAGCTCATTTGCCTCGAAAGCTCCAGTGATCCTCGAGCTAAGTTGATGACTAGATCGTCGACGAGTTCGATCGCGGAGGGTCCAAACGGTAAGATGATCTCGCTCGCTCTAATCGAGTCGAGGATGTCTTCGAAGTGGACGACGCACAACGCTGTAGCTGAGGGTCGCGGTTCGATGCGAACCTTAACTTTGTGAACGACCGCAAGTGTTCCTTCGGATCCAACGACGAGCTTCGAAAGATTGAAACTTCCTCGAGTAAATTCGTCCAGGTTGTAACCACTCACGCGCCGCATGATCTTGGGATAGCGCCGCTCAATTTCATCGCGATTGAATCGCACAATGTCCGCAATTCGTCCATCGAGGCCGGTGCGCATGGCGGCGTCGTCGAAGGTGGTTTCCTTGAGCAGACGGCCCTCGCCCGACGAAAAGACGACATCGGTTTCCAGGATGTGGTCGATGGTTTTTCCGTAAATGATCGAATGCGATCCCGCTGAATTGTTGCCGATCATTCCTCCGATCGTCGCGCGATTGGCGGTTGAAGTATCCGGTCCGAAGAGAAAGCCCATGGGCCGCAGATGCAAATTCAACTGCTCCTGCACAACGCCAGGCTCAACAATCGCCCAGCGCTCGGCGGTATCTACCTCGAGCACGCGATTGAGATACTTCGACATGTCCATGACGACAGCTTCGCCGACTGTCTGTCCCGCGAGGCTAGTGCCCGCACCTCTGGGTAGGAGTGGGACCTTGAATTCACGAGCCGTTTCAACGGTTGCGAAAACGTCTTCGTGGGTGCGAGGAATTACGACGCCAATGGGTTCAATTTCGTAGATGCTGGCGTCCGTGCTGTACATCAAGCGGGAGGGACGATCGAAACGGACTTCACCTGAAACCCTAGATTTCAGGGTCTCAAAAAGATCTTGATTCATGGGCTGTGCAGTTTAGCACGACGCTGGCGGTCGTTCGTTCAGATCTAATTGCTGGCGGGTTAGAAGATGCGCATGTTCGGACCGGCCGGCTTCCTTGATGCACCCCTAATTCATCTGGCACATGCCAGGCTGCGGGGCGCCACAGCGTCCGCAGCCCGCTGCTGATGGACTTTCCGTCGACGATCCACTCACGGCAAAAACCGAGAGTTGCTTCTCGATCTTCTCGCTCTTGCAATGCGGACATTCGGTCTTGGAATCGTGCCGAGGTACAATCCGCTCAAAGCGTCGACTGCAATCGTTACAGAGATATTCGAAAATTGGCATGCTCCAGGCCTCACTTTCTCTAATTCGACGGAGCCACGTCCACCCAGTCCGCTATAAAAACGTTCGTTTCACCTTCCGACTTGGCATTCCGGTTTGAAGCCCAGATGATCTTTTTGCCGTCGTTTGTAAATATCGGGAACCCATCGAAGCCCTCGTCGAACGTGACCTGTTGCATCCCGCTTCCGTCACGATTGATGAGATAGAGGTCGAAGTTCGGGCTCCTGGGGTTCGGATTGTTTACATTTGACGCGAAAATAATCTGTCGTCCGTTCGGATGGAAATAGGGGGCGAAATTGGCTTTTCCATTCGAAGTGAGCTGCTTCTTCTGGCTCCCGTCCGCACGCATGATCTTGATCTCCATTTTTGCAGGCATGACCGCTTCCTTGGAGAGCAGGTCCTTGTAACGGGCGATTTCTTCAGGCGCCTTGGGCTCATATCCACGGTAAACAATCCACTGGCCGTCCTGAGAATAGAACGAACCGCCATCATATCCGAGTTCGTTCGTCAGGCGGCGCTGCTGCGATCCGTCCACGTTCATGTCGTAAAGTTCAAGGTCGCCATCGCGCACGGAGGTAAAAAGAATCTTCTTTCCATCCGGCGATAGAGTGCCTTCAGCATCGTACCCGTCCGCGTTCGTCAGCCGTCTCAAGTCGCTTCCATCGGGCTTCGCAGAGAAAATGTCGAAAGTGCGGTAAATCGGCCACACGTAACCGAGTGACCGGTCCGGAACAGGAGGGCAGTCGAGAGATCCCAGATGCGTCGACGCATATATGATTCGAGAGCCATCGGGGGTGAAATAGG
>CAZIPZ010000064.1:6238-7569 GCA_964541075.1 uncultured Solibacteraceae bacterium
TGCTGACGAGCTGCACATTCGAGCCGTCGAGGTTCATTGTGAAAATCTGATCGCACTTGTACGGATTTCGCGTGGACTGAAAAATAATTTGCTTCCCGTCGTAGGAGAAATAGGCCTCTGCGTTTTCACCGCCAAAAGTGAGCTGTTTGATGTTTCGAAGATGTCGTTCCTTCGGGTGGCCGGTGACGGACTGTTGCCCACTGTAAACCGCGCCGGACGCCACTGCAAACAAAGCCGCGGCAATAAGAAGTCTGAACGTTTTCATCGGATTCTCCATTTACCCGGTTTCAGCTGCGGGATTCTACTTCCTTGCCTCCAGGGTGACATTGACTTTCATGTCCCTGCCGTTTCGCTTCACAACCACCGAGACAACATCTCCAGGCTTTCTGGCACGCAGAGCATAAGTAAAATCATAAAGATTCTGAATCGGCTTCCCGTCGAATTCGACCATCAAATCTCCGCCTAGCAAACCCGCTTTGGCGGCTGGACTGTTGGGCTGAACATCGGAGAAGAGCACGCCGTTAGTGTCCGAGCGGAAATCCGGAATTGAACCAAAATAGGCGCCATAGCTGTCGCCACCGCCACCGTTCCCGCTAGTGGCGTGAGGTTCCCGGACTTCAGTGTATTCCAGCCGCTTTCCGTCCGTCGCCAGCTTTTCCAGCGTCAGATACGCAAGCGAAAGCACCTTGATCGCACCCGTAGCATTGATCTTTTCGTATGTGTCGGACGGCTTGTGATAGTCAGCGTGCAGGCCCGAAAAGAAAAACAAAACCGGAATACGCTTCATGTTGAATGACATGTGATCGCTTCCGCCGTATCCGGAATCGGAATAGTCCAGGTTCAGTTTCAGAGATTCATTGAGGGATTCAACCCATGGCTTGAGCGGGGCCGAAGTGGCGACGCCGCCTATAAAGAGGCGGTCGTTCTGCAGGCGGCCAATCATGTCGAGGTTGATCATGCCTTGTACGTTTTTCAAGGGAATCGTCGGGTGAGCAACAAAATACGCCGAGCCCAGCAGCCCCATTTCCTCAGCCGCGAACGTCATGAACAGGATGGACCTTTTAAAGGATTCCTTATGGGCTGCCGCTAATCTTGCCAGCTCAAGCACTCCAGCCGTTCCGGAGGCGTTGTCGTCTGCGCCGTGATGAATTTCACCGCGTAGCGACGGGGCAAGCGAACTGTATTCTCCAAGACCTAGGTGATCGTAGTGCGCCCCAATGACGACCCATTCGTCTTTCAGATTCGGATCCGATCCGGGTAGTGCCGCAATCACGTTGCGCACGGGCTTCCTCTCCCTGGTGACATCAGTCGAGATCTTGATGCGCATGTTT
>CAZIPZ010000064.1:7583-19476 GCA_964541075.1 uncultured Solibacteraceae bacterium
GGGGCGGAACTCCTGATCGATCCTTTTCTGAATGTCGCCTAAGTTTTTACCAGCGGCCTGAAACGCGCTGACGATAGGATCGCGCCTTGCGTGAACCGATGGAATTCCAAGATCATTGCTTTCGACGTTTCGCGTTGCAGGACCGACTCTGTCTTCCTCGGTTGGATGATTGTTAGGGTCGGTGATAAAGATGATGCCTTTGGCGCCATGCTGCTTTGCATTTATCGCCTTGTTGATGAAAGTCGCGTGCGTCGTAAAGTTCGTACCGGCAAAGATGCTATTGGGATCCAGTTCCTGTGGTTCATGGCGGAACACCACTACGATCTTTCCGGTCGCGTCGATGCCTTTGTAGTCGTCCCAACGCAATTCCGGGGCGGTGATGCCATAGCCTGCAAAGACGGCCGGACCTTCAAACTCGGCAGTATTGGAGAACAAGATCGGAACAAAGTCTTCATTGATCTTTAGAGGTTTTCCGTCCAGCGCAAGTTGGTTCTTGGCGCCGATCGTTGCCGTTGTCGTAATTTCAAAACTCTGAAAAAAAGTCCCATTTTCAGCGGCTGGCTTCAAACCTGAGGCCTTGAACTGCGAGGCAATGTAGTCTGCGGCCATCTCCAGTTCGGGATATCCGTTTCCGCGGCCTTTCATTTCGTCGCGTGCGAGATACGTGGCATGCTTCATGTACTCCTCTGAAGACAGGCCGGAGATGGCGTCTGCGACCGGCCGGGCGGCAGGCGCGACGACCAGCGCGTTTAGATACAAAGTCGTCGAGGCTAAGACCGCAACCAATAATAAAAGTGGATAAGGCGCTTTTCTCACGTCCTCTCCTTTAGACGGTTGTTCTTAAGAATTCTTTTGCCATGATAGTCCCACGCGTTAAACCCCGCAAAAGGGGAAACGGGGCCCGAGGGACGTCTGCAAATGTCGTCGATCATTAATTTCCCAGGGTGAGGAGCACGTGGCAGGCGCATTATATAGCACTGGACGTTGAGTTGCACGAAAGGCAACCAATTCTGGATCAAGGACTAACGATGCCTTCCTCTTCGAATTGTGGGAGTTGTTCAGGATGAGAGGCCAGATGTCGTCGTACGGCCTGTACGGCCATGTGGCGCACAAACAGTCCATACGGAACCATGAACGCGAACACAAGAAAGCTCAGCGCGTAAAGTCCCTTCAAAACGAGACCGATCGGAACCACGATGAACAGAAACATCAGATTATTGAGAAGCGCTCCGGCGGGGTTATTCTTGCGCCACCAATAGTTGGCTTCTGTGGGAACAATATCAAACCCGGACATCCACACTCGCACCCTTGCCCCAGAACGCTTTGAGGTCGTGGATGCCCGTCATCTGGTGGCGGCCGTAGTCATTACCCTGCAGGCGTATTTCTCCGAGATTGGTTCGAATAAAATCGGCCAATTCGCCGGCTCGTTTCTTAACGGCTTTTTCGGTGGATTTTGGAATACGAGAATCGAAAAGCAGGAGATCGACTTCCTCCTCCTCTTCGTTCCATTCCCAAACTCCTATAACCTGACCATCGCGAACGATTGTGGCAAGAGGATCGTTGATCAGTTTACCCTTCCATCGTGAAAACGGCTTGTCCCCATGTTCAGCCGGCACAAATCGATCCACAATTTCCCGCTGCCCCTTCAGGAAGGTATCGCGATAAGGAATAAAATTCACCGCATCCTCTGCTGAAAACGACAGGAACTGATCAAGTTCCGATTCCGCAATGAAAAATTCATCTTGGGTGTTTTCTACAGGAATCGGGACCAGCTTCGGCTTCACTTCCGAAGCAGCTCGAATGGCGTCAGTGACGTTGATGCCAGCCCACCAGGCAAAGTCCTTGGGCCTGGCCGGCGCCTCCGCTCGAAAATACTGCGCAGCCAGTCGGGCGAACGCCTCTTCCATCCGGAGATCGAAAGGATCGACTTCCGGAAGAACATTCGAAGTCAGTGCAAAAGAGTAGTCGGTCGAGTCCAACCGTTTTCGGGTCTGAACCTTGAGAACCTTGCCCTCTTCTTTGAGTAAATTGATGGCTAGGGACAGACTGTTTGTAAGACCAATCCGCTTCAAGTCCGGTCCGAAGTCCCTCAGCAGAGAGGAGGACATGGCAGCATGAACCTGTTCGGTGGTTCGGGGGCCCGGTTGAAGGGATCTAACCACCGCCGATTTCAGCTGCTCAAGTTCACCTTCGGTGATCGGCATCTGCGGCCGGGCCTGCTTGCTCAATTCCGTAAATGTTCGAGTACGAATCCGCAAGGCAACGGCGGCCTGATCCCGCGGAACCAGCATGGTGCAGCCGCGGAGAGTTTCAAGTTGCACCAGTTTGCGTTCGTCAAAAACCAAACGATTCAGGTCATCGGCCTTGAAACCCGACATTCGAGCCCAGATAGCAAGGTATGGCGTCGAACAGCCGGGTGAATAGATCCAACCAACGGACTCAACGAGATCTAAGATGCGTTTTGACGAGAACGGACGATTCAGAGACTGACGGTGCATCCGCCAGGAATTGATGTGTTGGACGGAAACTGGCTTTTTGACCTTGAGATTGCTCATACAGATCGAGCACTTCCGAGCAATTGCACAACCTAGAATTTTAGTTTTCAAACGCGGTTAAGTCAATGGAACACGCGATATTGTGGGGAAAACAATTACACCTTGACAGCCTTCGGCGACCAGGAGGACGCCATTTGGAAGGACGGGTTAACATACGTATTATGACTGACCACCGGAACGATCGCTCCTTTCTCGGTTTGCGGCATGTGGCTCTCAGCGTTCGAGACATTGCCAAGTCCATCGAGTTCTATACCGGGGTCCTCGGGATGAAAGTAGAGTGGCAGCCTGATGCGGAAAATGCCTATTTAACGTCCGGGCCTGACAATCTGGCGCTCCATCAATTGCCGGAAAACAGCACTCCAAGCCCGGCCCAACTCCTGCACCACATCGGATTCGCGGTCCGACGTCCTGACGACGTTGATCAGTGGGCGGCAAGGGTGCAAAGTTGCGGAGTTTCCCTTGCTCAGTCTCCCAAGACCCATCGCGATGGCGCGCGCTCGTTTTATTTCCATGATCCTGATGGAGTCCTGATCCAGTTGATCTACCACCCGCCAATCAGCAAAGATGCCGCCGAGTCCTCCAAGTAATTTGGAATCCTTTGCACTCGATCGATTATTTTGTTTGGGCTGGGGTGATCTGCCTCACGAGATAGCGACATTACGGCTCGTCATCTGATGCGATCCGCATCGCGTTCGTAATTTTCCTTGCACCAAAGTACGATTCCATGTAAGTAAGTGATTACTTTTTTCGAAGTGAGTACTTACTTATGAGTAAAGATCGCAGACAAGACATCCTGAGGGCGGCGATGGAACTGTTCGCGAGGAAGGGTTTCCGAGGTACGACGACCCGAGACCTGGCAACCCACGCGGACGTCAACGAAGCGATCATTTTTCGGCATTTCAACAATAAAGAGGAACTGTATTCCGCGATTTTGGAGCATAAGGCTTGCGAAGCTCAGGACGAGCGACGTGCCGAATTCGAACAGCTTGCGGCAGTTGGCAACGACGCTCAGTTTTTTGAAGCTGTGGGACGGACTTTTCTGGAACGGCACGAAAAAGATTCCACCTTTATGCGTCTTCTTCTGTTTAGTGCTCTTGAAGGACATCAGCTTTCAGACATGTTTTTGAGGAGCATGGCGTCGCGCAATCCGATTGCGAGTTATATCGAGCGCCGCATTGCCGAGGGCGCCTTTCGGGCCGTGGATCCTACTCTGGCCGCCCGGGCCCTACTCGGCATGTTCGTCATACATGTGCAGTGGCAGGAAATCATGGGTCAGAAGAACATCAAAACATACGACCGCGATGAGGTTGTTCGCACATTTGTATCTATATTTTTGTCGGGAATCTCCAAATGAATAAGGCGATCATTGTTCTCCTTTTACTGGTTCTCACCTTGACTGCCGGCTGTTCGGCTTCGAATCCCGAGGCCGCAGAGTCCGCGCAGGGCGCGCCCGCGAACCCTCCCGTCGGAATTGACACAGCACAGGCGGAATTGCGCGAGCTTGCTCGTTCCGTCGAAGCTGTCGGGACGCTGGATCCCAACGAGGAAGTGACGGTCAGCAATCAAGTCGAAGCCCCTGTGAATAAGGTTCTCGTCGACCTGGGGGATGCTGTCCGCAAAGGCGACATTCTGGCCGAACTCGACACTCGCGAGTTGGCTCTGGCTGTCAGCCAGCAAGATGCGGCCCTGAAGCAGGAGCTTGCCCGACTGGGAGCAGCGGACGCCGACGCATCTGTCGATGAAGGCTCCACAAGTCAAGTCCGCCAGGCCGAGGCTGCCTTTGAAGAGGCAAGACTGCGGCTGGAGCGCATCAAGAAACTTGTTGAGCAAGGCGTAATGCCGAAGCAGCAGCTTGATGAGCAGCAGGCTCGATACGACATTGCAAGCGCATCACTTAAATCATCGCGCGAAACGGTTCGCAACATTCGAGCAACCATCGCTGCGAGAAAGGCCGCCTTGGAGCTGGCCCAGAAGAAACTTGCGGATGCGAAAGTGGTCGCTCCAATCAACGGTTTCATTAAAGAGCGCTGGGTTGTCGAAGGACAATTCCTCAAGAACAACAGTCCGGTAGCCACGATCGTACAAAATTCACCATTAAAGCTACGCGTCGAAGTGCCTGAAACAGCAATGGCCGCCATCGACTCCGGCCGGCCGGTGCAATTCGCGGTCGATGCGTTTCCCGATCGAATCTTCGAAGGAAAAGTTTCACGTGTTTCCCCTTCTCTGAATCAGCAGTCGCGAACGCTCAAGCTGGAGGCGATGGTGAACAACCCAGAAGGGATGCTAAAACCGGGCCTGTTCGCGCGCGTTGTGATTCAAACAAATCGCAAGGACAAAGCGTTGGTTGTACCAGCTCAGGCGCTATTCACTTCTGCAGGCCTCGAAAAGCTGTTCATCGTCGACGGAGGCAAGGTATCCGAGCGCATTGTTCGCTCCGGCGTCCGGAAGGGTGACGATGTTGAGATTGTGGAAGGCTTGAAGGAAGGGGAATCGGTCGCGACCTCGAATCTCGGAAATCTGCAGCAGGGTCGGGAGGTCTCCACAAAATGAAACTTGCCGAAATCTGTGTTAAGCGACCCGTCTTCGCCACGATGCTCGTGATGACGTTTGTTGTCCTGGGCGTGTTTTCATACACACAGCTTGGCGTCGACCTGTTTCCCAAGATCGATCTTCCTACTGTGACCATCCGAACGGCCCTGCCTGGCGCAAGCCCTGAAGAAATTGAATCGCAAGTTACAAAGCCGATCGAGGAAGTGATCAATACGATCAGCGGTATTGAAGAACTTCGCTCGACGACTCTTGAGGGAGTTTCGCTGGTCATCGTCCAGTTCGTTCTCGACAAGAACGGCGACGTCGCCGCGCAAGAAGTTCGCGACAAGATGGCGACTGTTATAGGTCAGCTTCCGCGCGAGACCCTGCCTCCGGTTATTGAGCGAGTGGATTTCGACGCGGCGCCTGTGCTGTCGATCTCCGTATATGGGGATCGGCCTCTGCGTGAATTGACGGAACTTGCAGACAAGCGAATCAAGCAACGTCTGGAATCCGTTCGCGGTATTGGTTCAATTCAGATCGTAGGGGGGCGTAAGCGCGAGATTCAGCTGTGGCTTGATGTTGATAAGCTTCAGGCGTATCACCTCACGATTGATCAGGTTCGTGCGGCCGTGCGCGCCCAAAACGTCGAGGTTCCGGGCGGACGCATCGACCAGGGCCCGAATGAACTGGTTTTGCGGACGCTCGGACGCGTCGATCAGGTTCGAGACTTTGAAAAAATCGTCGTCGGCTCGGCAGGTTCGGCGCCTATTTACCTCCGGGATATTGCACGGGTGGAAGACGGATTTGAGGAAGGTCGCAGTCTTGCTCGTCAGGATGGCAAACAGGCTGTCTCGCTGCTGGTTCGAAAACAATCAGGAACCAACACCGTGCAAATGGCGGACACCATCAAGAGCGAGCTCGATCTGCTGCGCGCTCAACTGCCTCCGGACATCCATGCCGACGTTATTCGAGATCAGTCCCCTTTCATTAAAGCGTCAGTCAACGCCATCAACGAGCATTTGATCATTGGAGGCATCCTGGCCAGCGTCGTCGTGCTGCTGTTCATGCGAAGCTTGCGCAGCACAATCATCGCGGCGCTTGCGGTGCCAATTTCGATCATTGCGACGTTTACGGCCATGTTCGGTCTCGACATGACGCTGAACAACCTCACCATGCTTGGCCTGACGCTCGCCGTCGGCATCGTTATCGACGACGCGATCGTTGTTCTCGAGAATATTTACCGATACATCGAAGAAGAGGGCTATCCGCCGGTTCGCGCCGCTATCGCTGCTACTGAGGAAATCGGTTTGGCGGTTATGGCGACCACGCTCTCATTGGCCGTGATCTTTATGCCCGTTGTATTCCTGGGCGGCATACCGGGACGCTTTCTGAAGAGCTTCGGTTTAACGATGGCCGTCTCCATCATGGTTTCGATGTTTGTGAGTTTCACCCTCACACCGATGCTTAGCTCGAAGTTTCTCAAGAAATCGCCCAATGGTCAGAAGTCTAAAGATTCCGGTTTCTATCGAGTGATCGATCAGGGCTACGGCCGGATGCTCGTGTGGGCTCTTGATCACAGGATGGCGATGGTCGCCATTTTCACGGTCACTGTTCTCATGACGGCGCCAATGGCGATTCTTGTCGGCAAGGATTTTTTCGCGAACGATGATCAGAACGAGTTTGAGATCATTCTTAAAACACCTGATGGCACTTCCTTGGCAGGAACCGCCGCAGTCATTGAGAACATCGAGAAGGAAGCGTTTAAACTGCGGGGTGTTAAACACGTGCTCTCAACGGTCAACGGAGGCGGAAGCTCTTCCGTGACGGACGGCGCCGTTTATGTCCGCCTGGCGGACTTAAAGGATCGAGAGTTTTCTCAGTTCGATGTCATGGATGAGGCTCGCCGGATGATGAAGGATAAGTTCCCTGGACTTCGGGTGGCGGTTCAGCCGGTTCAAGGGGTAAGTGGCGGAAATTTCCGGGCGCAGGCGATCACGTTGAACGTGCGGGGTCCCGAACTGAACGAGTTGTCGTCCATTTCAAGCAAGATTCTGGAAATGATGCGAACGGTTCCCGGAATGGTGGATCAGGACACGACCCTCAACATCGGAAATCCCGAGGTTCACGTGCGACTGGACCGTGCAAAGGCGGCGGATCTCGGGGTTCGCGCAACGGACGTTGCGACAGCTCTCCGGACGATGGTCGCGGGAGAGGAAGTTTCCAAGTTCAAAGAGGGCGACGACCAGTACGCAGTTCTTCTTCGGGTGATGCCTGAGGATCGCGACCGCCCGGAAAAGATCCAGAATCTCTGGATTCCATCGAGCCGTCTCGGCCAAGTTCAGTTAAATAACTTCGCCACCTTGGAAAAGAATCTAGGTCCGGCGAATATCGAGCGAATGGCTAGAGAACGCCAAGTGACTCTCGTTGCAAACCTTGAAAACAACGTCGGCATCGGCGACGCCGTTGCCGCACTGGACAAGAAGCTTGCCACGCTCCAAATGAAGCCGGGCTATACGACCGAGTGGACAGGCAGAGCAAAAACTCTCGGCGAGCTGCAGAAGAGTTTCATGATGGCATTCCTGTTTTCAGCCATTTTCATGTATATGGTCCTCGCGGCGCAGTTCGAAAGCTTCCTACACCCGATCACAATTATGTTGTCGCTGCCGTTGAGCATTCCCTTTGCGTTGTTCTCACTCTGGATTAGCGGTTCACGTCTCGATCTCTTCAGCGGTCTTGGTATTCTGCTTCTGTTCGGAATCGTGAAGAAAAATTCCATTCTTCAGATCGATTACACCAATACGCTGCGCGCACGGGGTATGGACCGTTATGAAGCCTTGATAAAGGCCAACCACGCGCGTCTCCGGCCGATTCTGATGACGACCTTCTCTATCGTCGCAGGCATGGTTCCGATTGTGTTGAGCACGGGTCCGGGTGCAGGATCACGCGCCCCGATTGGCGTGGTCGTCATGGGAGGACAGCTTCTATGTTTGTTGCTAACTTTGTTGTTTACACCTGTGGCGTATTCACTGTTTGATGACCTGGCTTCGCGATGGCGGACGTCTCCCGTCTACCAGGACGCCGCCGAACCCATGAAGGCGGATTGACGTCCATATTGTTTCTGAATTGTGCTGGTTTCGGTCGAGCCGATTCAGTAAAGTCGGCTCAATTTTCTTCGCCGTCATTACCGGAGTGAGCGCTTTTTCAATTACGATTAGAACCTTATCGGTGCTGGCATCCTTCATTTTCGCTGCGGCGACCGGCATAGCCTTCAGTTACCATCCTGCGTATCAGGCCGCTCTGGATCCCATCGAAGCGTTGCATTACCAATGAATTTTCTACGGATGGACCTGCCCTTTGTAAGGAGTTCGATTATGAAAATAACAAAAGCTGTGGCGATGCTGGCACTGCTGGTTTCCCTTGCGGCGCCATTGCACGGTGCGGAACTTAACTTTGTTAATCAATTGTTCAGCAGATACCGGCCATCCGCTGTGCCGCTGCCGGTTGCTCCGGCAGAGCGTTCGCAACAGGCCTTAACGGATTTGATCCGGTCTGGAGCGCTGCCTTTGAGCGTCAATGACGTAGTGCGATTGATGCTGGAGAACAATCTCGACATCGGGGTGAATCGCTTGGGTCCTCGATCCACTCAGTTCCTGATCGAAACGTTCTACCGTCCATTTGAGCCCACCTTGCGAGTCCAATCGTCCGTAACCCGGAATACAACTCCGGCGACGTCTCAGTTGGTCGGCGCACCGGCGCTGAGTCAACTGTCGCAGAACTACAGTGTTGGATATCTCCAGACGTTGCCAACGGGAACAGATCTTGGTGTGGATTTCATTCTGAGCCGCAACTCATCCAACAGTGCGTTCAGCACGTTTAATCCATCCTGGTCCGGCAATATTCGGTATTCTTTCAATCAACACCTGCTTCGGAACTTTGGGAAGCTGGAAAACCTGCATCAGATTCGCGTGGCTCAAAACAATCAGAAACTTTCAGAGATTGATTTTGAGCGCCAGCTCATCGATTTGGTTTCTCAGGGACTGCGTCTCTACTGGGACCTGGTTTTCACCGCCGAAGATATAAAGGTCAAACAGCGTTCAATGGATCTGGCTCAGAAGACTCTTTCGGACAATCGTATTCAGGTGGACATCGGAACGTTGGCGCCCATTGATCTTGTGCAAGCTGAGTCGGAAGTGGCGTCGCGAAGGGAACAGCTCGTTGTATCGACGTATACGCATTCGCAAATAGAGGATCAGGTGAAGAAGCTCATTTCCTCGCAGGGAGATCCCGGCCTGGTGCTTGCGAGACTTTCGCCAAGCGATGCGGTCCGTCAGCCGAGTCCGAATGATGTTTCATCTCCCGAAGAAGCCATCAAGGTGGCCCTTGAGAACCGCCCGGAGGTTAGGCAACTCCAACTTCAATTACAGAATCGGGATATCGACCTGCAGTTCGCAAAGAACCAGCTGCTGCCGGTATTTGATATTTTCGGAGACTATGTGCAGAACGGCGTGGGCGGGAGAGAGACGATTCGTGCAGGTTTCGGTGGAAGCGCACCCATAATCGAAGTTCGAGAAGGTGGTTTACGTAATGCTTTCAGTCAGCTTTTCGGCTATGACTTCACAGGATACGCAGTAGGGTTTACTCTCCAAATCCCACTGACAAACCGTGCAGCGCAAGGCGAACACGCTCGGGCAACGACAGAACGCCGCGTTACGCAGAGCCGTCTCGAAGCAACGACGCAGCAAATCGCGCTCGAAGTCAGGAATGCACTCAGTATTGTTGAAATGAACCGTGCGCGAATCGATGCCGCTGCGAAGGCGCGTGAGCTCGCGGAACGGCGCCTTGATGCGGAGAATAAAAAGTTTGAGCTCGGCGCCTCAACAATTCGCTTCGTCCTCGAGGAGCAGCGGAACGTGACCGAGGCTCAGACAAAGGAAATTTCATCGCTCGTCAACTACACAAAAGCGCTTGTCGACTTGGATCGAGCAATGGGCTTATCCCTGAAGAAGAATAATATTGAAGTTGAGAAATCTCTAAATCCCATAGCATCCCGCTAAGAAAGGCCTTCCGCCGTCGCAGTCTGCGGCCGGGGCGTAATGCCCGGCCGCGGTCGTTCTCCGCAGTGATATACTGCACGTTCTCATCACTCATGGCGCGAAGGGAGAACTGTTTATGCCATACCTACCGGAAATCTTCGACTCCGTTGCTCAACAACATCGATCGCGGGTTGCAGTCATTGAGGAAAGCAGTCAAATGACATTTGGGCAGCTTTCTGATGAAATCAACCGCACTGCGGCGACAATACAGGCGCGGGTCCAAGGAGATACGGTTGGAATTCTTCTCCTGAATTCTCAGAAATACGTAACGACTTTGTTTGCGATCTGGAAAGCCGGCAAGACCGCCGTTCCATTGAACTACCTTCTCCCTCCCCAAGAACTCGCCTTCATTGTGAAGGATTCCGGCATGTCGGCCCTTGTTTCATCCGCTTTTTTTGCACAACCGCTGCAGGCAATGAAACCCATGTTCGGCGACAAGGGCGTCCTTCTCATGGCGGACGATCCGAGTTTCATGGCTGAATCACCGATGGCGACGCCAGTTGCTCATCGAGATCCTGCACTGCTGCTTTATACGTCGGGCACTACAGGGAGACCCAAAGGCGTAATTCTTACTCATCAGAATCTTGCGTCGAACGTGAAGTCCTGCCAGGAGGCCGATAAATTCGACCAGAATGACAATTTTCTGTGCTTGCTTCCGTTTTTCCACACATATGCCATTACCGGAACGATCTTGTTGCCTTTGCTTAGCGGCAGCAAGATGGTGCTGGTGGACCGGTTCCAGCCTTTGAAGGTTCTGGGTTTGATTCAAGAACATAAGATCAGCGTCTTTCTCGCAATTCCTTCGATGTATCGCGTACTCGCCCTCGCCGAGGGTGATTTCGATGTGTCATCCGTGCGGTTCCCCATTTCCGGTGGCGAACCGCTTCCGGTGAGTGTCGGAGAGGCTTTTGAAAAGCGATTCGGCGTGGGGATCTACGAAGGCTATGGGCAGACGGAAGCCGCGCCCGTAGTCACACTCAATGTTCCAGCCGCTCGTAAACTGGGAACGATTGGGCGGCCTCTTCCCGGCATCGACGTTGCGATCTGGGATGATCAGAACAAAGTATTATCCGCCGGAGAAGTGGGCGAAATCATGGTTCGCGGACCGAATGTGATGAAGGGATATCACAACCTTCCCGAGGACACTGCAAAGACGATCACGGACGGATGGCTCCACACAGGAGACCTCGGACGATTAGATAATCAGGGATTCGTAACGATTACAGGTCGCAAGAAGGATTTGATTATTTCCGCCGGCGAAAACATCTATCCTCGCGAAATCGAAGAAGTGCTTGCGCAGCATCCCAAAGTGAAAGAAGTCGCGGTCGTTGGCGTTCCGGATGAAGTTCGCGGTGAAGCACCGAAGGCGTTCGTCATTGTTCGGGAGGGAGCGACGACTGATGAGAAGGAGCTCCGCGCCTTTTGCCGTGACAACCTGGCGAACTACAAAGTTCCTAAACATTTCGAATTCTTGCCAGACTTTCCCCGAACTCCTTCTGGCAAAGTGCTCAAGCGCATGCTGCCGAATACTTCGGCGCGAACCGCCGGCAATTGAATTAAATCGGATGCCGGAACGCTCGAAGATCGGCGCTACTTCCACGGCGCGCTGCTGCAGATATTCCTTCCATGCCGCACCCGGGACATCGCGCAGACGATGCACGTTCCCGCCAGAGACTGTCCGCATGGCGATGATCGGTTCATTACGCTCTACAA
>CAZIPZ010000065.1:0-7152 GCA_964541075.1 uncultured Solibacteraceae bacterium
CCTTACGAACCCAAGCCCTCCAAAACCTCAACACCGGCAGGTGTTTTAAAATCAAAGAACGAAGATCGAAGGCCGGTGTTGGTCCGGATATTGGAGAAGATGAACTCCGATCGAGATCCATTCGCGTTGGTCAACAAAAGGCGCCGGATATGGTAGTTCGTGGGATCCACTTCCATAACCAATTCGGTCAGGTCCATTTTTCGCTTAGGATACATTCTCAAAACCCTTAGACCCTTAACAATCGGCTGGGTATTCAGCGTTTCAAACTTCTGGAATTCATTACGAAGATTGGCCCGACCCAGCAAAAACATCAGAGGAATGCGCTCATCCATGCTTTCTCGAACAGTCTCCTTGTTCACCTGACGGTCGGCTGGCACGTAGAGGAATACGGTCTTCCCATTGGAAACAAAGAGCTTTTCTTCCGGATTCTTGTATTCCCAACGCATCATTCGCGGCCGCATCAGATATAAATGACCTGACTCCTGCTGCTTTCGGTTCAATGGATCTTCAAAAACTTGAACGAAGTCCGCCGAAAAATCCTTCATTGCAGCGAACGTCCGCTCGACGCCGTTGATCAGACTGTTTAGATCTCTGGCTGGAGGTGGGGATGCCTGTAGAAAGGCAAGAAAAACCAAGAAGCACAACATGCTTCGAGAGTAAGCCAACTGTCCTTATAAGATCAATGCCAGCACTAAAATGATATATACATGCACGGAGGGCGTTCTGATGGACTCATGCCGCATCCCGGTCCGAAACTTTCCCAACCCTGTTACTGACACTCCCCTGGAGAGAACTCCGTTCGAAAGAACGGTCGTGCTGGCCGGAGGCTGTTTTTGGTGCGTCGAGGCCGTGTTCAAAGAACTCCGAGGCGTGACGGCCGTGAGGAGCGGATATGCAGGAGACAGCGCGTCCACAGCCAGCTACCGAGCCGTCTGTAGTGGGTCAACGAATCATGCCGAGGCCATCGAGGTCCGCTATGATGCAAGCAAGACAACGTTGGGGCAGCTGCTTAAGATTCATTTTGCAGTCGCGCACGATCCGACTCAATTGAACCGGCAAGGCAACGACAGCGGACGCCAATACCGCTCCGCAATCTTTTACTCGGACGAAGAACAGAAGAACGTTGCCGAAGCCTATATTCGTCAACTTAATAATGCCAACGTGTTCGCTACCCCAATTGTGACCACTCTTGAACCCCTGAAAGCGTTTTACGTCGCCGAGGAATACCATCAAGACTATGCCGCCCGTAATCCCGGCCAGCCCTACATCGTCTATGTCTCCCAACCCAAGGTAGAAAAACTCAAGGAGAACTTTAAGGAGCATCTGAAATGATCAGCCCCCTCAGCGCTTGAGGTCGGCAATTTTCAGGCGGATGAAGTTATTTCGAGGATCAATCAATGCGGCCCGCTCATACGCCGTGACGGCAGCCGCTTTCTGTCCGGTCTCTTCAAGCGACATTCCCCATGTGAAAAGGAGAAGCGAATCAGGAAACGGAGTATTTTCCAAAGCCTGGCGGTACATCCATTCAGCCTGTGTCTTGTCGCCTGTCCGGTAGAGGCAGTCAGCGAGGCGACGCAGCGTGTCCGCATGTTTGGGATTGATGCTCAGTGCACGGTTCAGCAGGGGAAACGAGCGATCACACCCTGTCGGTGTCATCCTCGCGAGCGCCAATGTGGAGAGCAACGCGGGACTGTCGGGCAGAATTCGAAGACCTTCTTCGAGCTCTCGCTCAGCATCGGCCCCGCGACCCGCCTGAATCAGGGCAAACCCGTAACCCAGCCGGCCCTTGGCATTTTCCGGCGCAACTCTGACCATGTTCCCATAGAACGTGAGGTCATCGCTCCATACATAATTGTGAGATACGCATAGAAGGACCGCGAGCACAAACACGCCTGCCCCGATCACGCTTCGCATGCTGCGTCTTGGGATTCCCGCAAAAAGGATGCCGCCAGCCAGCGCCACTCCGAACATCGGAAGATAAAGAAATCTCTCCGCCATGAGAACGCTGATCGGAACTATCCAATTTGACACCGTGATCAGAGCGATAAACGGAAAGAGAAGACCAAGACTGAGCTGCCAGTTGATCCGTCGAACCAGTATCGCCCCGATCACCATTGCCAGGACTGAGACCAAACCGGCCCACGCGTCCCAATCCCAAAATGTTGCGAGGGGTATGGTGTTGAAGTCGTAATCTCCTGCGAGACTCACGGGCGCGAAGGTGAGCAGAAAGTACTTCAGAAAAACGCGTCCCGAGGTCATCCAGCGCTCGGTAGTCGTCATTTCGCCGCCTAGATATTGAGCCGATGTCGGAACACCGATGCCCTGCAGCACGGTGAAACGCAGCACAAGATAGAGGACTGCCACGGCTCCGATGATTACTAACCGAATCGACTCCTTTTTTAATTCGAAACTACATTTGCTTCTACTCAGCCATAAATCTAGGAGCAGCACTCCAGGAAGGACAATGGCATTTTCTTTTGAAAGCAGACTAAGCAGGAACAAGCAGGCCGCCCAACCGGTGCGTCGTTGCCGAAAGAGTAGCCAGGATCCCAGAAAAGCGCCAGCAGCCAGCAATTCACTGCGTCCCACAATTCCAGCAACGGCTTCGGTATGAACAGGATGAGCGAGATAAATGACCATGGAAGCCAGGGCCGTCACGTCGGATCCGGTGAGACTTCGGGCGAGCAAGAGTACGAGCCAGCCATTGAGCACGTGTAACAACAAATTTGTGAGGCGGAAGCCGGGTGGCCAGTCCTGCCACAACGCGTAATCAATGGAGAAAGACAAAATCGTCAGAGGACGGTAAATTCCTCCGTTCTGCTCTTTCGTCCAGTAGGGCGAGCTCAGAAACTTGAGTGGAGAGATACTCCGAATTTCAGGATTAGCCGCAATGATGGGAATGTCATCGAGAATGAAGCGATTCGGCAGAGAGTTGGCATAACAAATCCCGACAACGAGAAAACTAAATAATAGAGTTTTTTTGTAAATAGACATTTAGACCGCTTGCTATCCTAACAGCCCGATGAAAGCCGAGGAACCGTGATGGACGTTACGGAGCAATTTCCGAAATCCAAGAGGTTGCTCAATGTTCGCCTGCACTATTCGCCCACTTTCGTAGCCGCCCTACTCCTTTCCATATTCTTGATCCAAGCGCTCGCAACTGCGTCCCGCTTATCCGCAACATCGGACGAACCAGTGCATATCGCGGCCGGATACAGTTACTGGAAGACTCGGGATTTCAGAATGAATCCGGAGCACCCACCTCTTGCGAAACTCCTCGCAGCACTGCCTTTAATCGTTCTGGGGCCAAGAGTTCCCTTGGAAAGCGCGGCATGGGACAACTCCAACCAGGGCGCCTTCGGCTTCGATTTCCTCTATCTAAATGATGCCGATCGATTGTTGTTCTGGTCGCGGCTGCCCCTCATTCTGATCGCAGGAGTGGGCGCTTTAGCAACATTTGCCTGGGCTCGTGATCTCTACGGATCAGCAGCAGGACTGACCGCCCTTGCTTTTTACGCCTTCTCTCCAAACCTGCTCGCTCACGCCACCTTGGTGACAATGGACGCGCCGCTGACAGCATTCACCGTGCTGGCTCTGTATCTCTTTTGGAGAAACAGCGAACACCAAAGTTGGATCGACAACGTGTGGACCGGAATCGCGACTGGCGCCGGAATGAGCGTGAAGTTTTCAGGCGCACTGATTCCTATCACATTGGCTTCACTTTCGTGTATTCGTGTTCTGCGGGCCCATGATCGCCAACTGCGAATTCGCATTGAAGCTGCCAGTCTGTCAATCATCGCCGCCGCTGCTATATTTGTGATTGAAGCAAGCTATCTCTTTTCTGCTTCGCCCCTGCTCTACTTCCGCAATGCGGGACTAGTAAACGCCAATCACAACCCCGACTACTTCTTCTATTTGTTTGGTCAATTGAAACAACATGGATGGTGGTACTACTTTCCGTTGGCCTTCGCAATCAAAGCCACTGTTTCCACATTGGTTCTGACCGGTCTGACAGCCCTTCGGATACGGGAAGCGTCTGCGAGCGCCTGGGGAGATGCGACCGCGTTGTCCGCTATCGTTCTTTTTACAGTCGTGACGGCTGGTTTCGCGGATCCGATCGGCATACGCTATCTCCTTCCGGTCTTCGCACTGATCTTTGTATGGGGCAGCGCGATCGTTCCGCTGCTCGTGCGCGTCGCTTGGGGCAAAGCTGTTTTAGCGGGACTCATTGCGTGGCACGCTTGGTCCGGCCTTTCGGCCTTTCCGAATTACATTCCTTACTTCAATGAAATTGCCGGCGGCGCCGCCAATGGGCACGAATATCTTGACGACTCGAATGTTGATTGGGGACAGGGCCTCAAGCAGGCTGCTGAATACGTTCGCGATCGAGAATTGACGGATGTGGTGATGTATTCCTTCTCGCCGCTGGACAATCCACCGTACTACGGACTGCCCGCCAACCTTGTCGGACAGCAGGTGGTAGACAGGCTGCTGTTCAAAAAACCTGTTCCGGGAACCTACATTATCAGTAGTCATCATCTGGTTCGGATGAAGCTTATAGATCCAGCGTGGCGCTCGTATCGTGTAATTGACCGCATCGGAGATTCTTTGTGGGTGTACCGTTTTTGACGGTGACTCTACTGGACGGGTGAACCATTCAAGCCTGCAGGCGCTCTGCCGGCATTAGTCGAGTAGCGGATAACATAGTCGGGCGTGCTGTAGTAGTCGTAACGTCCCGAGTTTGAGGATATCGCGGTAGCGCTCGCCGTATAGTCCATCGCGTTGCCTGACAGACTGATCGAGTATGAATAGCCTGAATTCCCTGTCTGATATCTGCTATCCACAAGACCTGCGGAAACGAGATCGTCAATCGCACCGTACACGCCTGAATGCGCCGAAGAATAGGCAACTTGGGCCGTGTTAAGTCCCCTCAGGTTAGCAACCGCCGAACTTTCATTGGCAGCCTGACGGGAACGCAACAGACTGGGAATGGCAATCGTTGCAATGATCAGAATGATTGCGACAACGATCAGCAATTCCAGCAGTGAAAACCCTTTATTTGTTTTAGCAACGTTCACAGATTTCTCGATTCCTTTTATACGCTTCAGGCTACATCCACCCGTGAGGTGGTCAAAAGAGAGTCACTCAGGAAGCATATGACGCCGCGCACCGCGCTTCGCCATATGCTTCACATAAGTTTTCAAACCCTATTACTGGACCGGGTTGCTTGCCTGTCCTGTCGGGGCTAAAGTGGCCGTGGATGTGTACCGCACCACGCCATCCGGACCGCTGTAATACGCGTACCGGCCGTTGTTGGTGGAAATTGCTGTTGCGGTCGCCGTGTAGTTGCCTGTGGCTACCGTAACTGAGAAGCTATATCCCGACACGCCGGTCGTCGTGTTCGTAAATCGGGTGTCCAACAATCCGGCCGAGACCAGGTCTTGCACTCCGCCGTACGCGCCAGCCGACGATGACAGGTATGTAACCTGCGCGGTGTTGATAGTTCTCAAATTTGCGACTGCCGCCGATTCATTCGCTGCCTGGCGGGATCGCAATAAGCTGGGAATCGCGATCGTAGCGATGATCAAGATGATCGCCACCACGATCAAGAGTTCGAGCAACGAAAAACCCTTGCTGTTCTTTTGCATCAACTTCTCTCCCTGGAATTTAGTCGTCTTAGTCGTCGTCTATAGTTACTGAACCGGCTGATCAGCCTGGCCGTTCGGAGCCAAGGTGGCTGTGGACGTGTACCGAACCACGCCATCCGGACCGCTGTAGTATGCATACCGGCCGTTGTTGGTGGAAATTGCTGTTGCAGTCGCCGTGTAGTTCCCCGTTCCCACCGTAACTGAGAAGCTATAACCCGACACCCCCGTCGTGGTGTTTGTAAATCGGGTGTCCAACAATCCGGCCGAGACCAGATCCTGGACTCCGCCATATAGGCCGGCAGCAGAAGACAGATAGGTCACTTGGGCCGTGTTAATGGTTCGCAAATTCGCTACCGCCGCAGACTCGTTTGCCGCCTGGCGGGATCGCAGTAAGCTGGGTATGGCGATGGTGGCAATGATCAAAATAATTGCCACTACGATTAAAAGTTCAAGCAGCGAAAATCCCCGACTCGCTTTGTTCATTTATCCTCCTCAGGATTCTCAAATTCTCCGAATCGGGTATAAACTCGGCCCGATATTACGGTCAGACCCGCAAGGCGTCAGAGAACCAACCTCCACGCAGGCGTCTCCGCCTACTGCGGACGGGCGTTCTTGAGCAATCCTTCACCCAAAACGGAAATTATTGAATCCCTTGGCAGTAATCAGTCAGGGAGGCGCCAAAACTTACAAAAATTGTCATTCATTCTGCCGAATAAAGTCAGCGGGGCAGACGGCGTCAGAGGTGTTAGAGTATCGCCATGTTGAAAGCCCTAGGCATTGAAACGAGGCATCAATTTGCGGTGATGCTGATCGTGGTGATGCTTGCCGGGGTTACTCCGCTCGGCCAAGAATCAACGCGGCCGCTCGTGTTTCTCACCTACCGAACTCTGCTACTTGTCGTGACGATCCTTTCCGTAGTGAGGCTTCTTGGAAAAGGAGAACTGCCTGTTTCTCCGATTTTCATGGCGCTGTCAACGGCTCTTCTTTTCTCGATGTGGCTGTCGATCGTCGTAAATCGGGCATCGCCATTCGAGGGAATGTATCTCTGGTATCAGCATGCATTGTTCGGTGCGGCTTTCATCAGCCTCGCCTCCTTGAGTCGCGACTGCTCAATAAGATGGAAACAGACGGTCTTGGGGGCGGTAGTTGCGATCGATGTGTTGTACCTTGCCTTCGACTTGATTATCGGCCGACGACCGGTTATCGGGCCGTTCGCGAATCCCAACTACTTTGCTTCATTCCTGCTCGTTGGGTTTGCTGCGTCCCTTGCTTTGGCATTCTTTTGCAGATCCTACTCTGTTCGAAGCGCCAGTGTGCTTACTGGCATTTTTCTTTTCTATGGGATCACTCAGGCGTGGTCACGCGGTGCAACCGTGGCCGCAATTCTCGTGGCCGCATTAGCTGCTGTGCGATCCGGGAAGAGGCGGTACGTCTTTCTGAGCTTGGCCGTCCTGTTGATTGCCGGACTCTCGGCAAGCCCAATGCTGATTCAAAAGTACGTGGA